>NZ_KI911562.1:3082500-3382500 GCF_000515315.1 Asinibacterium sp. OR53 | reverse complement strand
TTTCATACACGGGCACTTTATGTGTTTCAACCAGTTCTATCAAAGTGCCATCCGGGTCCTCCACATAACAAAATCTTCCTGTGGAAGAACCCATGGCAAAGGAATGAGCGCTGTCTACCGTAAAAGGATAGCCTGAGCTGAAAGAAAGGCTTTTCAATGAATCCATGTTCAACACGTCGAAGCAGAGATGTATAAAGCCGCAATCACCCCAGTAACGATCGTGATAAATTTTATGAGAATTACGGTCTTTTGCTTCTACCAGTTCTATCTGCACCGCTCCAAGCAGTTTGCTGAAGGCACCCCTGTTAGCCACTTGTTTCTTTAATAACACCCGGTGAAATACCCGCCCGGGCTCACTGTCAACCGGTGTGTCCAGCATGGGTGCTGTGCCGCTGTAAACCACTTCCGTCACCCCCATCACGTCTCTGTAAAAATGCAGGGCTTTTGTCATATTGCTTACGCCAATCACCGCACCCACCACGCCTCCGCAAACTTTGTCATCCGTTTGAAACCATTCATCGCCTTCCACCATGTTAAAGTGATTGCCATAACGGTCGGTAATCCAGAAATGTTTCCTGTCGTCAGGCGAGTCCATTAAAGCAGAAACTTTCACGCCGGACAGGCGGGAGAAATGTGCATGGGCAGTTGATACGTTTCTTGCTTTTATTTTCACGGCAAATATGCCCGTATCGCCCAGAGCAGGCATGCTGGCGTGCATAGAAGGTTTCCTGCTGGTGTACTGCCATATCTCAAAACCGCCACCTCCACTCATGTTGAGAGAAAGTATGGCCCGCCGGTTATGTACTTCCCTGCCGGTATAATCTGTCATTAGTGACGCTGCCGCATTATCATCAAAGATCAGCACATTCATTCCAAACAGTTCTTTGTACAGGTGTTTTGCTTCTTCGGCGTCTGTAACGCCAATACCAACCTGTTGAATGCCTGTGATAACTTCCTGCATATATTAATATTATAAGATAGTGTCCTTGATATTTCTTAAATACGAAGAATTGCCAGCAAGGGATTGATTATTTTACCTATACGTAAGCATTCTTTTATAGCTGTCAACCATATGCTGCTGCGAAGCGCCCTTTTTGAAGAGTTGTATGATGGTATAGTTTGCTTTCAGTACCTGCCACCAGGAATTGGTATCGTATTTACGGGCAGACACGAGGGCGCTTTTTCTGAGGATACTGTACCTGGCCCTTGCTTTTGCCCTATGAACCATATCATAATCCTCCATGATCAGCATAGCTGTATCAAAGCCACCTGTTTCTTCAAATAATTGCCTGGTCATAAACAGGGTCTGGTCTCCGCCATAACAAACGAAAAGGTCAAAGCGGGTAAAGAAGGCATTGAGCTTTAACAGCCATTTTCTGCTGTTGAACTTTGTTCTGTACCGGCCAAATGCATAGCCATCTGCTACAGCACGCTGTATATCATTCACAAAACTGGTGGGTGGAAACGTATCTGCATGGATGAAATACAGGATATCACCGGAAGCGAAAGAAACTCCGTAATTCATTTGCCCCGACCGCCCTTTTACAGGAGATAACAGTGTTTTTGCCCCTGCAAGCCCGGCAACCTGTATGGTATCGTCTGTACTTCCGCCATCGCTGACGATGATCTCGGCAATGCCATCATTCCCGTGTAGTTGAAGAAAATGGATGAGTGCGGATATGTTTTCCGCTTCCTGGTAAGTGGGTATAATGACAGAGATTTTCACGTGCCTTAAAAATAGCAATTTTTTTCCTACCCTGTTTTCCGGATAACGTTGTCTGCAAAGACTTAGAGATTGCTTAAAAGAATAGAGATATTTCCTGCCTTTTGTTAAAGAAAATGAATAGTTGTTACTATTGTGAGAAAACCGCCAATTTCATATTGTCCGAACCGGCGCTACCACTTGCAGAAAAATAGGTAGAAATTTATGCCGATGAGGCAAGTTATGCAAACCTGGAAGAACTCACCAGCTATAAATGGATCATCAAAGGCAGTGGACAGGTAAGAAGCTAACGATTCATGCCTGCTAGAGGCCTTAAATTATGAAAATTAGGATTCTTGCAGATTTTTCATAATTTAAGGCATGATTCTGTGCAGCCGGACCTGCGGGCATATTAAGCTATCTATATAATACCATGCGAAGTAAACTGCTTCTACTTTTGTCACTGTTGCTTGCAGCGGGTAATCTCTTTGGGCAATCGCGTGTCGCCGACAGCCTTGCCAGGATATTGGCAACACATCAACGAGAGGATACGGATAAAGTAAACCTCATGAACCAACTCGCGGTTGAACTGCGCCGTACCAAACCCCAAAAGGTAGATTCTCTGATCAATCTGGCCCTTATCCTCTCCGACAAACTGGATTATAAAAAAGGAAAAGGGAATGCCCTTACAGTCAAAGCCGTCCGGTACTATGATGTTTCCAATTTTTCTTCAGCCACTAAAACATTCACAGAAGCGGAACCACTTTTAGTATTCGCCCATGATACCAATGGTCAGTTTTACCTGTTAACCATGCGTGGCAACCTGCTGATGGATGAAGGCAATTATGCACCGGCACTCGATCATTTTTTACGCGCTTTGAAAATGGCCGAACAGTCCGGAGATGTTAAACTAATTGCGGATATCAATAGATTATTGGGATATTTCTACAACATTATAGGCGAGTATGAAAAAGCGATCCCTTACCAAACGGCGTCGCTCAGGCAGGCGGAGAGTATTGGGGATAAGCTTGCTATAGGCCGGGCTTACAATGCCATAGGCAAAACTTACAAGACCCAGGGTAATTACCCCGCTGCGATGGATGCATATACCAAAGGCCTCCGTCTTGACGAAGCACGGAAAGATTCCGCTGCTATCTATGTCGACTATTCCAACATCGCGGACGTGTATGAACGCATGGGAAAATACGAGGAAGTATTCTCTTATGTCAGGCCCTCGCTGAACTATTATTTATATAAAGGCGTCAGAAATACAATGGTCCCCTGGAACGAGTGGGTGATTGGCAGGGCATTTACCCATTCAGGAAGACCAGACAGTGGCCTGTATTATGCAAAACATGCCCTGCTGTTGTCCAAACAAACAGGCTTGCGGCTGGTTCTGCAGGAGATCAATCTCCTGATCGCTGAATCGGCTGCGAAACTGCATCAGTGGGATACAGCTTATAAATACCAGGTGATCTCTTCCAACCTGAAAGACACGTTGAGGGGCAAGGAAATAGCAGGAAGAACAGCCGTACTCCAGGCGAGTTTTGACCTCGATAAAAAACAAGCTGAGATTGACCTGCAGAAGGCAGAGAATAAAAGGGAGCGTGCCGTTATACTCATGGTGCTGGGTGGATTGCTTACCCTGGTTGTACTGGCAGTGATCTTGTTCCGCAGCAACCGGCAAAAGCA
The DNA here is from genome assembly GCF_000515315.1 of Asinibacterium sp. OR53. NCBI lineage: Bacteria > Pseudomonadati > Bacteroidota > Chitinophagia > Chitinophagales > Chitinophagaceae > Asinibacterium > Asinibacterium sp. OR53. The sequence goes on along the minus strand of NZ_KI911562.1, from coordinate 3,379,106 downwards.
GAAGGCCAATATCCTGCTTCATAAACAGAAACAGGAAATTGATGCGAAAGCACGGGAACTGGCCATACAAAAAGAGAACCTGGAACAATCGTACAGCAATGTAGAATTGCTGGGAGAGATCGGCCGCAAGATCACTTCTTCGCTTTCAGTAGCAACCATTATTGGTACTGTATATGATAATGCCAACACACTCATGGATGCGACTGTATTCGGTATAGGCATCTTCAATAACGAAACGAAGCAGATCGACTTTCCTGCTACGTATGAGAACGGGGTGGCACTTCCTTTCTATTCCAATTCACTCTATGACCAGAACAAGTTTGCAGTCTTGTGTTATACAGGCGGGAAAGAGATTGTGATGAGTGACCTGGAGAAAGAATACCAGCAGTATTTACAGGATATGCCAAAGCCAATGCATGGCGCGCAACCGCTCTCGCTCCTTTATCTTCCTTTGAAAGTAAAGGATAAAATACTCGGTGTGATTACCGTGCAGAGTTTTCTGAAGCATGCATATACCGACTACCACCTATACATGCTGCGCAACATTTCGATCTATACGGCCATTGCCCTGGAGAATGCAGAATCATTTAAGAAATTGAATCAAACGATCGACAGCCTGAAGAATACGCAGAAACAATTGATCCAGTCCGAAAAAATGGCTTCGCTGGGTGAGCTTACAGCTGGTATTGCGCATGAAATTCAAAACCCGCTCAACTTCGTTAATAATTTTTCGGAAGTGAATATGGAACTGCTGGAAGAGATGAAAGAAACCATCAGGTCGGGGAATATGAATGAAGCCTTGCAACTGGCAGAAGACCTGAAGCAGAATAGCGAGAAGATCACTTATCATGGCAAACGCGCCGATTCTATTGTGAAGGGGATGCTGCAACACAGCCGTAGCAGTGGCGGACAGAAACAACCTACAGACATCAATCTGCTGACCGACGAATGCCTGCGGCTGAGTTATCATGGTTTAAGGGCAAAGGACAAATCCTTCAACATAAAAATGGAAAACCATTTCGATAAAGACCTGCCGCTTGTGAGTGTTGCTACGCAGGATATTGGCAGGGTATTGCTGAATCTCTTTACCAATGCATTCTATTCTGTAATGCAGAAACAAAAACAGTCCAACGGCAGCTATGAACCTGTAGTTGCTGTAACAACAAAGAATGACCCGGGAGGCGTTACGATAACGATCAGGGATAATGGGCTCGGTATTCCTCAAAAAGTGATGGACAAGATATTTCAGCCATTCTTTACCACCAAACCAGCCGGCGAAGGTACCGGGCTCGGGTTAAGCCTGAGCTATGAAATCATTACCAAAGGGCATAACGGAGAATTGAAGGTGGAAACAAAAGAGGGTGAATATGCTCAGTTTATTATTCATTTACCCAACAAAGCATAATCTAACATGAAAATCTTAGTTGTAGACGACGAAAAAGATGTACAGATATTATTTGAGCAGCGTTTTCGAAAGGAAATCAGGAGCGGTGAAATGGAATTTGCCTTTGCTTATTCAGGGGAAGAGGCGCTGGAGTTTATGAGCGTACACTACCACGAAGCGGTGCTGATCCTCTCCGACATCAATATGCCGGGGATCAGCGGCCTGCAATTATTGCAACAGATCAAGGAAAAATACGAAGCGCCGCCACCGGCTGTGATGATGATTACGGCTTATGGCGACAGTGAAAATTATAACCAGGCCATGAAACTGGGGGCTGATGATTTTTTGACCAAGCCTGTTGACTTCACTGTCCTGAAAGAAAAACTTAAAAGCCTAGCCGCATGACAAAAATCCTGGTAGCTGATGACGAAGCGGACCTCGAAACGCTTATTCGCCAAAAGTTCAGGCAAAAAATCAGGGAGCAGCACTATGAATTCGTGTTCGCTGTTAATGGCAATGATGCCCTGGAAAAAATACAACAGCATCCCGATGTGTCGGTAGTATTGAGCGATATCAATATGCCGGAAATGGATGGATTGACCCTGCTCGGTAAATTGACTGAGTCGGCCCCGCTTACCAAAGCCGTAATGGTATCTGCTTATGGCGATATGGACAACATACGTACTGCCATGAATCGCGGGGCATTCGATTTTATTACAAAGCCGGTGAATTTTGAAGACCTCGAGATCACCATGGAAAAGACCATCCGTCATGTGAACCAGGTAAAGGAAACCTTGCAGGCCATCAAAGAAAATAATATTCTCAAAATGTATGTAGATGAAAATGTGCTGAATTTCATGGGGAGCAGAGAATATGAGCATTCACTGATGGAAAATGAGACCATCGAAGCCTCTGTGGCATTCATTGACATTTGCGGTTTCACTGCCATCAGCGAAACCGAGGCGCCGGATACCGTAGTGAAGTTGCTCAACAAATATTTCGACATGATGGTGAAGGAGATCATCGCGCAAAACGGTCTGATCGATAAATTCATTGGCGACTGTGTGATGGCGGTGTTCAAAGGAAAGTATCATTTAGACCGGGCCATCGATGCCTGTCTTTCCATCCGCAATAAGCTATCTGCTTTGACCGACAATAACGACTTCTCTCCCCGGGTTTCTATAGGTATCAACAGTGGGGAGATGATTTCCGGAAACATTGGATCCGCAACGCTTCGCCGGCTCGATTTTACCGTAATCGGAGATACCGTGAATACGGCCCAGCGTTTGCAGGCAGCGGCAGGTCGTGGACAGATTGTGATTAATGAGGCCTGTTATGAAAAAGTACAACAATCCTTCAATTGCCGGAAGATTGGCCCGGCCAGTTTGAAAAATAAAACCGCCGAAGTAATGATTTACGAAGTGCTGGACTGAAGCCTTACTAAACTTACCCTCATGCAATACGAACAAGCGAAGCAATTCCTGATACCTAAACTGGAAACGGGGCTGCCATCTTATATAACCTATCATACGGTAGCACATACCCAGTACGTTATTAAAGCGGCAGAAAACCTGGCTGCTGCTGAAAACATCACCGGCGATGATCTCGTGTTGCTCAAAACAGCCGCTTTGTTTCATGATGCCGGCTTTTTACACGACCACCATGAACATGAGGCGGTTGCCTGCAAAATAGCCAGAAAACACTTGCCCGATTTTGGCTATAACGTTGAACAGATAGAACGGATATGCCGGATGATCATGGCCACGCACCTGCCACAGACGCCCGTTGATCATTTGAGTGAATTGCTTTGCGATGCCGACCTCTATTATCTGGGCACGAATGAATATGCGGCGAATGCAGAAAGACTTCACCAGGAGCTTGCAAAAACGAGAGCGATCAAAACAGAAACAGAGTGGTTGCTGATGCAGGCCGAGTTCCTGTCTTTTCATCGTTATTTTACGGCGGCAGCCCGCAACAATCTTGAAACACAGAAGCAAAAAACATTGCAGGAGGTTCAATCGAAACTCGAAAGAGCACTAACCTCACATAAACCCCGGCATTTTGAATGGCTGCAGGATACGCTATTGATATTGTTTGGTGTGGTGATAGCGGGTACTGCTTTAAAATTATTCATGGTACCCAATCGTTTTTTTGATGGCGGTATTACCGGCGTATCCTTACTTGTTCATGAATTGTATCATTTCAACCTGGGTATCGTTATTTTAGTATTGAACCTGCCGCTGATCATTGTCAGTTATTTTACAGTGGGGAAAAAGTTTGCCTACCGGGCATTGATCAGCGTAGCCTTGCTGGGAATTTGTTTGTTGATCATTCCCGATTATGCACTGACGGCCGATAAGCTGCTCATCTCGATCTTCGGAGGGGTATTCCTGGGAGTCGGCATCGGGCTCCTGATGCGTGCCGGAACAGCATTGGACGGTATCGAAGTGCTGGCATTGTACACATTGAAAAGGACTTCCTTTACCATCACAGAGATTATTCTTGGTATCAACATCATCATCTTTGGTATTGCGGCGTTCAAATTCGGACTGGAAACAGCCCTGTATTCCATCCTTACTTATTTTACGGCCACCCGCTCTATCGATTATGTTGTAGAAGGTTTGCAGGCTTATACTGGTGTAACAATTGTTTCGGGCAAGAGTGAAGTGATCAAATACCAACTGGTGAATAAACTGGGCCGCGGTATTACCGTATACAAAGGGGAGAGGGGCTTTCTTCCGGGCAGGTTTGATATCAGTAATGACTGCGATATCATTTTTACTGTCATTAACCGTATGGAGTTGCGTAAATTAAAGAACCTGATCTATTCCGTTGATCCGGAAGCGTTTGTTTTTGCCAATGCGATAAAAGAAGCATCAGGAGGCATTATCAAACGGAGGCATCATCATTGATAGATAGTAACATAAAATAAAAATGGGACAAGCCTTCGAACACTTTATTAGATAAGTTTGCTATAACATACTCTTTATGATAGAAAAATATAACACCTGTAGTATGTTGCCCTTTAAAAGGCGCTGGTTTATTTTAGTTGCGTTTTTTTTCTTTTTTTCTTTTTCACTATCGGTATCTTCTGTATCCGGTCAGACAGCAGTGCCGGTTGCACGGAAAGGAATTATTGACCTCAGGCAAATGGATCTCAACAAAAAAATCATTCCGCTAAATGGAGAATGGGCCATGTATTGGAAACAACTTCTTACGCCAACCGATACGCCTTCGGTGTTGCCTGCTTACATTTCTCTTCCCTCTCTTTGGCGAACCAATCTCATCAATGGTGTACATCTTACCGATAAGGGGTATGCTTCGTATACACTCACTGTTTTATTACCCAGGCATCAAAATAAACTGGCCATTCAGGTTCCGGATGTGTATACTTCGAGCCGGTTTTTTGTAAATGGTGTTGAACAAGCTGCTGCTGGTAACCCAGATACATCTGATGAAAAAACAAAACCCGCGTTCATCCATAAAATAACAGAGGTAGTAACTGACGCAGATACGTTGCATCTGTTATTACAGGTAGCCAATTTTAAACACTCAAGAGGGGGAGTTACCAAAGAGATCATTCTGGGCGATCATACAAAGTTACTACACAACAGAAAAGTAGACGAAGCCCTTGACCTTTTGCTTACCGGCTGCTTGTTTATGACGGGTCTTTTCTTTTTTGGCTTATTCCTTTTTGGGCGACATGATAAATCAATCCTGTATTTTTCTTTATTTGCTATAGCATACAGCTACCGTATCATTGGCTCGCACACCTATGCGTTACAGTCAATTTTCCCTGATATCCCCTGGATAGTTACAGTGCGTTTTGAATATCTGTCGTTATTGATAAGTGTTATTTTTTTTAGCCTTTATACAAAACGGTTGTATCCAAAGGATACAAATAAATATGTGATAGGGGTACAATTATTTTTCTGCTTGACACTTACTGCGATTGTTCTCCTTTTTCCACCAATGGTTTTTACCAGTCTCCTTAATGTGTTTCTTTTTGTTATGCTTTTTATGATCCTGTATGGCTTCTATATCTATATTAAAGCCCAGCGTAATAAACGGGTAGGTGCCATATTTGCGTTGATGAGTACAGGTGTGTTATTACTGGTTTTTATTATTATTATACTGGAGTATTTTCAAATTATCAAAGCACAAAAGTATACCCTTTTTGCAGGCTATATCAGTTTCTTTTTCCTGCAATCACTGATTCTTTTGTTCCGCTTTACCAACGCATTGAAGCGTACCATGACAGAACTCGATCAGAAAAGACAAGTCGTAGAAGAGTCCAATGTAGCACTGCAAAAGTCTATGGAAGAACTCAATGCCACGCAGGCGCAGTTAATTCAATCCGAAAAAATGGCCAGCCTTGGAGAGCTTACTGCCGGAATTGCACATGAAATTCAAAACCCGCTAAATTTTGTAAATAACTTTTCAGAACTTAATAATGAATTGATTGATGAGATGAACGCTGAACTGGCAACAGGCAACCTGCAAACGGCAACAGAGATTGCAAAAGATATCAGGCAAAATATGGAAAAGATCAACCACCACGGAAAACGTGCCGACGCCATCGTCAAAGGGATGCTGCAGCATAGCCGGAACAGCCATGGTGTAAAAGAACCAACAGATATTAATGAGCTTTGTAGTGAATACCTGCGCCTGGCCTATCATGGTCTTCGTGCCAAAGATAAATCCTTCAATGCCATTATGAAAACGGAATTTGATCATTCCATCAGGAAGATCAATCTCATTCCTCAGGACATGGGCAGAGTGATCCTCAACCTCATCACCAATGCCTTTTATGCAGTTACAGACAAGAAGAAACAAGCTGTTGAACCCTATGAACCCACAGTTTTAGTAGGTACTAAACAAAAAGAGGGAGAAATCATGATCACTGTGTATGACAATGGTATGGGTATACCTCCTGTTATCCGGGAAAAGATATTCCAGCCTTTTTTTACTACCAAGCCAACAGGCCAGGGAACAGGGCTTGGTTTGTCTATGAGTTATGATATTGTAACCAAGGGGCATGGAGGGCAACTGACAATGAGTACAGAACTTGGGCAATACACAGTATTTACTATTGTTTTAAAAGCATGAATAAAACTATCAGCTGCTACGTATCCTTATTTTTTTTGCTTTTTTGCAGATAGGTTTTGTTATTTGTATATAAAAGTTATTTGACATCTTGATCGCTTGTTTTTCCAAGCAGTTGGCTTATTGGTGTTTTATCCAATAAGGAGCTGCCCAATATTTGCAAAACTTCATAGGTTGTATATTCTGTTTTTAACTGCTGCCGAATTATTGTAACGAGGATATAGGTGATGACCGAAATATATACTTGTGTTTTCACTGCATTTTCTGTAGTATCCCAGAATGTTTTTATTTTTAGGTGCTGTTTTATCCATTTTAAAAAGAGCTCTACCTTCCATCGATGTTTATACAGATATGCGACTTCTTCGGGTGCCAAATCCAGATTATTGGTTAAGAAGATAAATGTTCTGTTTTGCTCTTCGTCACGGAACTTAATACGTCTGATTTTACTGGGATATCCTTTAGCCGAATAAAATCATTTGAGCTAACCAGTTTGGCCACACTGCACTCCTGTTGATTTGTCGACGGGCGCTGAATAGTCCAGACCTTTGTCCGTTAGTGGTGATGCGGACGTAAACAGGCAATGATTTTTCGTTTGTTCTTTTCCCTTTTTTGACAATGCCTCAAAAAAGAAAAACCCTGCAAGTGCTGTATTTGCAGGGTTTTCAGAAATTTGGGCCAAATTGATTAGCTTAAAACGTGATCCCGCTGGGACAGGCCTCGAACTCTTTGTTGGAAGATTTAAGACGGATAAACCAACTAAAAGATAGTCCGTGCCAATATGATTTAATTATAAACAAGGTTAATCAACTTCATCATTAACTATTGATCATCTTGCGGTATTCGCCGGGTTGTACGGATTTCATTTTTTTAAAGAGGCGGTTGAAATGGGTGATATTGTGAAACCCGCTTTCGTAACAGACTTCCTTGATGCTTTTTTGTCCTTCCGATAATAGCTTACAGGCATGACCTATACGCAGTTCGGCAATGAACTGCGTATAACTTTTCCGGGTACAGGATTTAAAATACCGGCAAAATGAATTGGTCGTAAGGTTGGTAAGCGCAGCAACATCTTTAATATAGATGGTGGACTTAAAATGCTGCAGCGTATAATTATAAATGGTATTGATCCGTTCAGATTGTGTAAATAAATTATCACGATGATAGGCGGAAGAAATACGGCTGAATGGTTTGATGGATGCCAGGTTCATCAGCATTTCAAGTAAATGGATAACCCTCCTGGTACCTGCTGCGGCAATCAGTTCTGTGAGCAGCCTTTTGACGGCTGTTGTTTTTATGCCCCTGAATACCAGACCTTTTTTACTCTTTTCCAATAAGGTGGTAATTTTCTGGTTTTCCGGAATGGATAAAAAATCTTTACCCCAAAAATCTTCGCGGAACTGTGTCAACTCTATATGTGATTTTACAGGAGAAGTTGTAGTGTATTGCGGGTCAAATTTCCAGTAGTGTGGCAGGTAGCTTCCGATAAAAACCAAGTCGCCGGGTTTGAAATGATGGATTCCATCACCAGCAAATAAAGTGCCTTCTCCCTTTATTACATGAATAAGCTCAAACTCGGGGTGGTAGTGCCAGTTATTGTTTTTATACGATTTATCATCCGAGCGGGCGCTGAATGAAATGCTGGGGCCTGATGTGATTTTGAGCAAGATGGGTTTCATGAAATGGTATTCATTATTCCTGTGAATGTATGAAGTTACTATTTTATGATAAAAAAGTGTATGTATTGGAAAGACTAAGCAATTTCCCGAAAGGGATATTTTATTTCTTTGCTGTGAAACAACGATTGATTGCCATGTTACTTTCTGATAAAGTCATTATTGTTACAGGGGGCGCCAGTGGTATTGGTTATGAATGTGCAAAAGCGTATGCAAACGAAGGAGCGCATATAGCCGTGCTGGACGTTCACCCGGCCGATCAGCTGATTGCAGAGATTGGTGATCGGCATTTGGGGCTGCTTTGTGACATCACCAACGAAGACCGGGTGGCGGAAGTCATTGAACAGGTTGCGGCGCATTTCGGCCGCATCGATGGGATGCATAACAACGCCGGCATCGCCAGTCCGTCTAAAACACTGCATGAAACCACCGCTGCGGAATGGCATGCATTGATGAATGTAAATGTGTTGAGCATTTACATCACCACTAAATATGCACTTCATTATTTAATCAAATCCAAAGGAAGCATATTGAATACCACCAGCATGGTAGGCAGTATTGGACAGGAACAACATGCCGCCTACGCAGCTACAAAAGGAGCGGTTGATGCGTTAACAAAATCCATGGCCATCGACTATGCAAAATATGGCATAAGGGTAAACGCAGTGGCACCGGCAGGGGTGTGGACACCCACTTTAATGCAATGGGCAAAAGAACAACCCAATCCGGAAGGAATTGAACAATACCTGGATGCTATTCATCTGCTGGGCTATTGCCCGGAAGGTGATGTGGTGGCAGATGCCTGTACATTCCTGTTTTCAGAAAAAGCCCGGTTTATTACGGGATACATTATGCCGGTAAGTGGCGGTGCAGAATTGGGTTACAGGCGTTAACACGAATTTAAAACAATAACCGGATGATCAGTGGCATAGCAATTAAAGACAGGAGGTTTCCCTTACAGCCCGGCGCCGGCAGCGATGCAATACATAGGGATCCGGTATATTCTTATGCCGTTACAGAATTGACAGATGATAGCGGATTGAAAGGAACCGGCTTTGCGTTTACACTTGGAGCGGGGAATGACCTGGTATGCAGGGCTGCGGCTTTTTACGCAGAACAATTAAAAGGCCAGGATATAGAAGCCTTAATGGCTGATTTTGGTAATTGGTTCAACCGGCTCGCCAATGAGCAGCAATTCCGTTGGTTAGGCCCTCAAAAAGGAGTGGTGCACCTGGCGCTGGCTTCGGTAACTAATGCTTGCTACGACCTGTGGGCGAAGAAAAGAGGAGTACCTCTCTGGAAATTGTTGATTGATCTTACGCCGGAACAAATCATCAATACATTAGACCTGAGCTACCTGGAAGATGAACTGACCCGGGAGCAGGCATTGCGCCTGGTTGCTTCGCAACAGGATACCATGCATGAGCGGATAGCTGTTCTCGAAAAAGGGTACCCGGGGTACGATACTTCCATTGGGTGGTTCAACTACAGCGATGAGAAAGTACGTGAAAACTGCAGGATGGCGATGGAGAATGGTTTTTCAGCCATGAAACTGAAAGTGGGCTCAGCAGAGGCAGGGCGTGATATCCGCCGCGCGCATATCGTTCGGGAAGTAGCGGGCGATGCTGTAAAAGTAATGCTGGACGCCAACCAGCAATGGACACTGCCACTGGCATTAAAGATATGTAAAGCACTACAACCAATGAATCCCTATTGGATTGAAGAACCTACGCATCCGGATGATGTGCAGGCACATAAGATCCTGGCCGATGCCATAGCACCTGTACAACTGGCAATTGGCGAACATGTGCCGAACCGTATTGTGTTTAAAAATTATTTGCAGGCAAAATGCGCCGGGTTTATTCAGGTGGATGCTGTACGGGTGGGTGGCGTAAGTGAGTTTATTACTGTCAGCCTTTTGTGTAAAAAATATGGTATACCGGTGGTGCCGCATGTGGGCGATATGGGACAATTGCATCAGCACCTGGTGTTATTCAACCATATTAAATTAGGGCATGAAGCACTGTTTTTAGAGCATATTCCTCACCTGAAACAACAATTTGTTCAACCTGTACAAATTGAAAACGGGGTATATCAAACACCACAGGAACCCGGCAGTTCCTGTGACCTGATAGATTGATGATTACAACAAACACTAATAGTAAACAATGAAACGATATTGCCTGGCACTTGATTTAAAAGATGATCCTTCACTTATTGAGGAATATGAATATTACCACAAAAAAGAAGTGATCTGGCCGGAAATTGTTGAAGGGATCAAAGCTTGTGGCATTCAGACAATGGATATTTACCGGGTAGGGAACAGGTTAATGATGATCCTGGAAACAACAGACGATTTTGAATTGCAATCGGGCTTTACAAAAATGTCTTCCTTACCCCTGCAGCGTGAGTGGGCTGCATTGATGAGTGCGTTTCAGCAGCGATTGCCTTTTGCCCGGCCAGGCGAGCACTGGATGGAAGCAAAACAAATTTTTACATTGAATAACTGATTACAGGTGAACGGAACTTCAAAAAGAACACAGCGTTTCCCGGTGCCTTTGCTGATTGTCATGAGCCTTATGTTTTTTTGGAACATGAGCCGTAACATCAATGATATTCTGATCCCGCATTTGAAGAGGGCCTGCCAGCTCACCGACTTGCAATCTTCCCTGGTACAATCTGCATTTTTCGGAGCTTATTTTCTCATGGCTTTACCAGCAGGGATGTACATTCAACGTAAAGGATATAAGGCGGGGATGATCGCGGGCCTGCTCATAGCGTTGCTGGGAGCTGCTTTGTTTTATCCTGCTGCGGAGACGAGATATTATCCTTTGTTCCTGGGCGCCTTGTTCATTATGGCAGCAGGCTTCACTTTTCTTGAAGTAACAGCAACACCCTATATCTCCAAATTGGGGGATCCCGATGAGGCTTCCAGCAGGCTGAGCTTATCGGCAGCAATGGGTTCTGTAGGTGCAACCATTGCGCCTTACATAGGGTCATTGATGTTGCTTCATAAGGAAGATATTCCTGAATCTGTCATGAAAAACTATTCGGCGGAACAGTTGAATGTGTTTCTCTCTAATGAAGCAAGCCTGGTAAAACTGCCTTATATATCACTGGCTCTGTTGTTCCTCGCAATGAGTATTTTGCTCTATTTTATAAAGCTTCCTTCCATAAAAGACGAAACACCTGTTCAACATTCTTTTAAAAATATTTTCAATTACCCGCACACATTGTTAGGTGTTCTCTCAGTGCTCTGCTACTTGGGAGCAGAAGTAGGCATTGTAAGTTTTTTGATCCGGTATTCGCAATCGCTACATATTCAGGGACTTACCCAGCAGAAAGCGGCCTTGTTCATTTCCCTCTTTATGGGTTTGGTATTGATTGGCCGCTTGGGAGGGGCTTATGTGCTTAAGAAAATAGTAGCGCCACGGATGTTGCTGATATCGGCAGGAGGTGCGCTGGTATTAGTGTTCCTGGCAATACTGGCGAACGGCTATTTTTCGATGTTCCTGTTGTCATGTGTGGGGTTGTTTACTTCTGTGATGTACCCGGTTATATTCACATTAAGTATCCGCGGACTGGGAAGTTATACTAAAACAGCTTCATCGTTGCTTATTATGGGTATTGTAGGAGGTGCGCTGGTACCGCCGTTGATGGGTTATGTATCGGATAAAGCCGGAATCAGGTGGTCGTTTATTTTTCCTATGATCTGTTACCTGTATGTGATATTTTACGCAATCAGCGGTCATCAAATAAAAAATAAAGCATGAAAAATTTTCTTATTGCCGGTTTGTTTTTCCTGGCTGGTATCCCTTCTGTGAAGGCGCAGCAGGTTGTTGCCAAAACCAACGCCCGTGTATTGAATGAATTTATGGATCAACGCTTTGGTATGTTTATTCATTGGGGACCTGTTACGCTGCGGGGAACGGAGATTGGCTGGTCGCGCAATCACCAGGTAGCGCAGAATGATTATGACAGCCTGTATAAAGAATTCAATCCGCATTTTTTTAACGCGGATGAATGGGTGAAAACCGCACGTGATGCAGGTATGAAGTACCTGACGATTACGGCTAAGCATCATGATGGTTTTTGCCTCTGGCCTACAAAATTCACTTCCTATAATATAATGAACAGCCCATATAAAAAGGATGTAGTGGGCGCATTGGCCAATGCCTGTAAGAAATACAACATTAAATTCTGCATTTATTATACAGTACTGGATTGGTATGATCAACGCTACCCGGTGCACAACAACGGGAAACCATCTGATCCGAATCCTGATATGCCAAAATTTGTGCAGTACATGAAAGATCAGTTAAAGGAGTTGGTAGATAATTACCATCCGTACATGCTTTGGTTTGATGGCAACTGGGAAAAACCCTGGACACTGGAATATGGCAAAGAAATATACCGGTTCTTAAAAGCATTGAACCCCAATCTCATTGTTAATAACCGCCTGGGTAAGGGGCAGCATGACCAACTGGGAGCAGAAACTGTGGGCGATTATGCCACCCCTGAACAAAAGATAGGAAAATTGAATATGGATATTCCCTGGGAGTCCTGCATCACACTGTGCCAGCAATGGGCATGGAAGCCCAATGATCAGATGAAGTCTTTGAAACAGTGTATTCAAACCCTGGCCAGTACTGCAGGCGGTAATGGGAACTTACTGTTTAATGTGGGGCCAATGCCCGATGGGCGCATGGAATACAGACAGGTAAAGCGTTTGCGGGAAATAGGAGATTGGTTGCATAAATATGGTGAGTCAATTTATAACACCAAGGGAGGCCTTTATACGCCAGACAGTATCCTGGCTGCAACGCGTAAAGACAATAAAGTCTTTATTCATTTGTTTAGAAGAGAAAGCGTCGTGCTAAAGTTGCCTGTGATCACCGGCATAAAAGTGACAAAAGCATACTTCCTGAAGGGAGCGCAGTTACACAGTCAGCAGAGCGAAAAGTATATTTCAATAACACTTCCAGACATTTTACCTGATATAAATGATGCTGTGATTGTACTTGAGATGGATAAAAATACAGAAGCGGGACCTGTCGTTTCAAGATAATGAGGTGTCATTGCGAGATCATTGCAATTCAGGCATTGAAACGCATGGTGTCAATCCCAGGGCCATTAAAACGATGGCGGAAGATGGGGTGATGTCTTTCCAATCTTCCTCTTTAACAGTTGAGCATTTACGGCTACTATAATTGTGCTCAGGCTCATAAATAGGGCGCCTATCGCCGGCCCTAATACAAAACCTGATTTATATAGAACTCCTGCTGCCAGGGGAATAGCTACTGTGTTGTAACCAGTGGCCCAGGCGAGGTTTTGTACCATTTTGGTGTAGGTGGCTTTACCGAAAAGTATAAGATTGGCAATATCTTTGGGGTTGCTGTTTACAAGAATAATATCGGCGGTTTCAGCCGCCACATCTGTCCCGGAACCAACTGCAATCCCAACGTCAGCCTGCGCCAATGCAGGCGCGTCATTTACGCCATCGCCGGTCATGGCAACAAATTCCTTTTTGTTCTGTAACTGCTTTACGATTTCCGCTTTCTGATGTGGTAATACCTCGGCATAATAGCCATCAAGCCCCAATTCTTTACTTACCGCCTCGCCCACTATCTTGTTATCACCAGTAACCATATACACTTTAATATTATTTCTTTTAAACGTTTTAATAGCTTCTTTACTTTCTGGTCTTACTGCATCTGCCAAAGCAATAAATCCGGCAATCTTTTCATTTACCAATACAAAAACAACAGTTTCCGCCTTGCTTGACAAAGCAAATTCCGGCACTGGGAGGCTCCTTTCTTTTAAATAGCCGGGACTTACCACCTTTACTTTTTTTCCTTCTACTTCAGCCTCCACGCCCTTCCCGGTAATAGCATTGAACTTTTCTGCCCGGGGGATGGGGATATTCATTTCCTTTACTTTATGTATAATACCAACCGCTATTGGATGTTCTGATGTTTGCTCCAGCGCGCTGGCCAGCTGCAGCACTTCTTCTTTTGTAAAACCGGGGTCAGTAGTTTCAAACCTGGTAACACCAAACACACCGGTTGTCAGCGTGCCTGTCTTATCGAAAAGAAGCGCCGTTATTTTGCGTGATTCCTCGAATGCGGTTCTGTTGCGTATCAGCAAACCGTTTTGTGCAGAAACAGCCGTTGAGATAGCCACTACTAATGGTATAGCCAGCCCGAGTGCATGCGGACAGGTGATAACCATTACTGTGACCATGCGTTCGAGTGCAAAAACAAATGGTTGGCCTGCTATTAACCAAAAGGTCAGTGTCCCAAAGCCAACACACAAGGCAATATAGGTCAACCATTTGGCTGCCCTGTCAGAAAAGTTTTGCATCCTGGATTTGACTTTTTGAGCTTCTTCAACAAGTTTGATTACTTTATTCAGGTAACTATTTTTGCCGGCATGTTCTACTTTTACCTTCAGCGAACCATTACCATTTACAGAGCCGCCTATTACTTTATTCCCTTTTTCCTTTTTTACCGGTTTTGATTCACCTGTGAGCCTGGATTCATTTAAATAGCTGCTACCTCCCACGACGATGCCGTCAGCAGGCACTTTCTCACCCGGTTTAATCAATATAATATCATTCTTTTCCAGCACTTCAAGTTTCACATCCTCTGTCTGTCCGTCTGCTTTTACCCGGTGAGCTTCGGCAGGCATCATGCTTACCAGTAATTGCAATGCTTTGGATGCGCCTAATATGGACTTCATTTCCAGCCAGTGGCCCAGCAGCATGATGTCAATAAGTGTGGATAATTCCCAAAAAAAATCTTCTCCTTTCAGGCCAAATACCGTAGCCGTACTATAGACATAAGCTACACTGATAGCCATAGATATGAGTGTCATCATGCCAGGCCCTGTTTTTTTTTATTTCATTCAAGAACCCTTTCAGAAACGGCCACCCGCCTAAAAAATAAACAATGGATGAAAGAGCAAACAGGAAATAAGAGTTGCCCGGAAGGAGTAATTTATAGCCAAAGAAATCCTGGATCATGGGAGAAAAAAGCAGGATAGGGATGGTGATCAATGTTGAGATCCAGAACCGTTTCCGGAAATCCTGTATCATCATTCTATGATGATCATGTTCCTCCATTCCTATCAGAATAGCGCCATGCTCATGGTGCATTTTAGTATGGTCAGTTCCTCTATTCTGCTGTTGGTCTCGTTTCATATACGTCATCATTATTGCAGGGCCTGTTGTACCAGTAGCAGTTCGTTTATATTTTTTTTATCTACCATTCCCAGTAGTTTCCCGTCTTGCTGAACCGGATATGCGGTACAGCTATTGGTTGTCATTTTTATGTAAACATCCTGTAGGTCCATATCCGGCGTAAGCGTTATAAAATCTCTTCTCATAATATTCGATATGAGGGAAGATTTTCCAAAAGAAGATAATCCGTGTATCAATTCCTTACTTGTAAGCACACCCTGCACCTGCTCATTGGCAATAACGAGAAAATCCTGTTCCTGTCCATCAAGCAATACCTCTACCGCTTTTTCAAGGGTGTCACCAGGAGATAATGCGGTAAACCGGGTCATCAGTACATCCGTAACCCTGAAACCTGCCAGTATACTTTTGGTAGCTTCATAGGCTGCTTCACCTCCGGCACCCAGGTATATAACCAAACCGATAAATACCAGCCAGAAATTAAAGAAGAACCCAAAGAAAATAAATAACATTGCCAAAAACTGCCCAATGCCAGCGGCCACGCGGGTTGCCTTAGCCCGCTCCATCCGGAAGGCCAGTATGGCCCGTAATACTCTACCGCCATCCATTGGAAATGCCGGAATCAGGTTAAACGCACATAATGCAGTATTAGCAACGAGCAGGTTAAAAGCGAAAGGCAGATCTTGCATGTGCTTTGCATCTTTTAATGTTTCCATATCGGGCATTGCTCCTGTTGACTTCAGATATATCCATAACACTGCAGCAATGATCAGATTTACTGCCGGCCCTGCCAATGCCACCAACAATTCCTGCCCAGGTTTTTCCGGCATACTCTCCAGACTGGCAATGCCGCCAATCGGATAAATGGTAATATCCTTTGTCCGGATCTTGTATCGTTTAGCTGTAAGCGCATGGCCGAACTCATGCAACACTACGCAGGTAAATAAAGCAAGGATAAACGCCACGCCCCATAAGCCTGCGGCCCAGCCATGACCCATTTGTGTGTGCATGAGGAATATCCACCCCACAAGAATTAAAAACGTCCAGTGAATATATACAGCTATACCCGAAAATTTTCCCAGGTATAATGACCATTTCCTTTTCATATTCATTAAGTTTTGTTAATTACTTTCCTGAATAACCTATCATTGGACTTACTGGTAAAAATTGGAGATGTCTGGGCAAGCTGGTTGTGTATTGACTGATTCTCATTATTGGTGTAATTCCATATATCAATGGTGCCTTTTATGATCCTTGACTTGTGTGCTATCATGCTTGCCACTTTCACCCATACCATTTTTCTGCATCATTTTCATCATCATACTATGCATATTCTTATTCTCCATCATCATGCCCATCATCATCCGGCACATGGAACTATCTTTTCCTCCTGTATTTATCATTTGTTTCATCATTTCCTTGTCCTGCATCATCATGTGCATGGTGTGCTTATTTTGCTTCATGTGCTGCATCATATTCGTCATTAACTGGTGATCATTAACAATATCTGTCATTATTGAATCCTGCATAAGTTTATCTTTCAATAAGTCTTTTGCAGATGGGTGTTGGTGTTGCGCGTAGGTTGAGCCGCTAAGTATGACAGCAATTACAACCAAAAAAAAATTCAATGTTTTCATGATAATTGATTATTAAGGTTATTAGACTTCTTGCAATAGCTTCTTCTTCTCCTCATATTCTTCTTTGTTGATTTCACCTCTGGCGAACCGCTTCTTCAGAATTGATAAAAAGAACCTATGTTAACTTTTTTTAAAGCTAATTAACAAACAGAGCCCGGGAAATGATCACTAACAGAGAATAATATGATTTCCATCCTTGCCATTCCCAAAAAGAAACCCGATGATTATAAAGGAGGCCCGGGCTTCCCTCCTTTATTTTCTGTTGAAAAAATAAACAAGTGTATTGAATCTGAAAGGGTTAGCGCTCTTCTGTATTATTTGTTTTTTTAATTAGCTCGGATTGCTTTTAATTGTCATCATTTACTTGTGTAGCTTTTGGCAAATCCATTTTATATACTTCAAACCACATTACTCCCGCAAAAGCGACACTCAGGCATAGCCAGAATTCAGCAGAACTGATGACACTTAATTGAAACAAATGTCTGACAGGGGCGATAAGGTGTAAGCAGGCCAGGAATAGAGCAGATATTAAAAGTATAAAGGGGGCGAGCGTATTTTTATACTTACAGGTATAGTAGATCGTTTTATTAAATGAACGGTTGGTGAATGTGAGAAATACGTTGCTTAAGATTAGTGTGGTGAAAACGATCGTCCTGGTTTCTTCAATGGAAGCGCCCTGATTCATGAAATAGTAATAAAGAGAAAGTGTGCAGAGTGCAATAATCACTCCTTGTATAATACTTATAAGTAATTCCTCCCTGGTGAATAGTCCATAATTTTTCCCCCGAGGTTGTTGAAGCATGTTGTTTTCTTCTATTGGTTCTCTTTCAAAAAAGATGGAGCAGGTGGGGCCCATGATCAGTTCCAGGAAAATGATATGAATAGGTGTAAAAATATTAGGATAGTTCCATCCTAACAGTAATGGCATTGATGCGATCAATACAATGGGAATATGTATGGACATGATATAGCGAATTGCCTTTTTCAAGTTGGTAAAAATTTTTCTTCCTTCGCTGATGGCTATCACCATTTTTCCGAGATCATCATCAGTAATGATCAGGTCGGATGCCTGTCGTGCAATTTCAGTTCCTTTTTCTCCTATGGCAATGCCTATGCTTGCTGCTTTTAAGGCAGGGCCGTCATTGATGCCATCTCCAGTCATAGCCACAATCTCCTGGTTCGCTTTCAATGCTTCTATGACCTTTGTTTTAGCATCTGGAAACATCCGGGCAAAAATGTTAGTATTGATTGCGGTCTCTTTTAATTCGTCTTCTTTCATTCTCATTACCTGTTCACCCGTAACAGATTTCAGGTGATTGAATATTCCTACCTGCCCTCCAATATGCATCGCTGTTTCCGGGTAATCACCAGTGAGGAGTTTTACCTGGATCTTTGCGTCATAAAACTGTTTAATAACAGCTGCAATATTTTTTTTTGGGGGGTCGTATAATGCCACTAATCCTTCAAAATGCCAGTTGAAGTTTTCTTGTGATTGAGGAAAATCCAAATTCGTATGAAAAGAGCTGGCGACGCCAATAACACGATAGCCTTTTGAAGCGAGAGATTTCACGAGTGCTGACAACTTGTTTTTATCAGTGTTGTTTAATTGACATATGTTGAATATTCTTTCAGGAGCGCCTTTAGCTGCAACGATCTTTGAGTTGTTTCTTTCATACACATGTGTCATCATCGGCGGACGGCCCTCAAGAGGGTACTCGTGTATCATTTTGAGTTGTGACCCTGTTTTGTCACGGCAATATGCATAATAGGCATTCCATATTCCTTTCTCCATCGGATCAAAAGGATCTTTTTCGCTGGCCAGCATAGCATAATTCAAAACATTGGTATTTGGTAAAACGGTATTGCCAGAAATTGTTATCAGTATATCTGTCTCAAAGTCATATATGGCATTTACTTCCATACTATTAGTTGTGATAGTGCCGGTTTTATCCAGACATATGGTACTTACAGCACCCAGATTTTCAATGATCTGAGGTTGCCGGGAAATAATACCCAACTTGCCCATTTTGTAAGCTCCCAGTGCCACAAATGAGGAGAAGGCAACCGGAATTTCGTTGGGCACGGCTGATAGCGCCAATGTTAAAGCTAGTAACAGACTGGTAATCCAGCTTATGTGGTTTAAATAGTTTAACAGGAAGATGATGAGGAATCCTATCATTCCGAAAAAAGCGATGTGATTCACAAACCTGTTTAGCTGAATTTGTAATAGGGTTTTAGGAAACTGGTAGGCCATGATTTTTGTTCCTATCTTACTCATCATAGTATTATTCCCCGTTGCGGTTACTCGTGCTGCACACTTGCCACTGTTGACAATTGTTCCCTGGTACAGTTCATTGGAATTTTCGGGTATCATTTTGTCCACCGGCAATGATTCTCCTGTAATAGCAGATTCATTAATAGTAAGATCATTGGCCTGCATTATAAGTGCATCGGCAGGAATTCTCATGCCTTCTGAAAGCAGTATAATATCTCCAGGGACCAGGTCCTCCGTGGATATAACATATTCTATTCCTTCTCTTATGACGGTTGTTTTTGGCTCCGTTAATTGTTTTAGCGCCTGCAGCGCATGGCTGCTTTTTACTTCCTGGTAAACTGAAATAGCAGCGACTAAAATTATTGCTGCAAACATCATCAGGCCTTCACCGGTATTTCCAAGAAAGAAATACAGCGAACAGGCTATCATAAGAAGGATGAACATAGGTGCCCTGACAATATCCCATAATACATGTAATATCCTTCTGGATGGTTCAGCATGAAATAGGTTTCTCCCAAATTGCCGACGCAGTATTGGAATCTCCTTTTTGGGCAATCCTCTTAGGTCTTCCATTTGAATCATCTGACCCATTGCTTTTAGGATTTTTGATGATCTGTTTTCAGTTTTTCTTAACCGTCTGCATAACTGAATACATAAAGTAATTTCAGTTTTTTATTTTTCGTACAGGGGTTCTATTATCTATGCTTTATTCTTTAGCTATTCCATGAGCTTGTTCACATCTTGCTACTACCAATACTTAGCAAAGGCCTCTGTTAAATTACTTTTTAACATCAGTAATGTTCCACTAAATTAATACTCAATTCTTTGAAATCAGGAAGAAATCCTGAAACGAAGAGAGCAGATCATTTATGGCTTACTTATATGGCACTTACTGCCCGTACCTGCGATTATGCAGTGAGGGAGATGAAGAAGAATTTGTAATGCTTGTTTCGAGAGGACACAAAATAAAGCAATAGAACAAGTATCATTAATGTGATGTATGCCTGCCGACAGGCATACATCACATTAAAATCTCATTTAACCAATTTATAAAAACTGATAGCGGGTGGCCCATCCACTCCTGCATCGATCATCAGCTTTTTCAATTCAGATGAGCTTGTTCTTGCTTTGGCTTTAGCAATATCTGTAACAGCAAATAATACGTACACCATGTTCGGATCATCAACTCCTCTTGCCAACCCACGATCAATAAGGCCACTTGCTGCTCTTGTTTCTTTTCCTTCACTGTCATATACTTTTAACCAGGCATCATAATCTTTTACATGATGAGCTACCAGCAACCTGTCTTTGGTTTCAATAAGGTTGTTATCATCACGAACTACCTTTATAAATGAAATAGTGGAAGGACTGGTAACACCACCTTTTTGCATTGCTGCCTTTAGATCGGGAGATTTAGTAAAGTCTTTCGCTTTTTGAACGTCTTCTGTTTTGAAAGAAACAGTCACCTCGTTGTTGTTATCCAATCCTCTTCCTAAAGCAATTTCAATGAGACCGCTTGCTTTTCTTGCTGAATCATGACTCTCATAAAGCGGTAACCATTTATCAAAATCTTTCACTTTGTGTTGCACGATGGTGATGTTGTAGGGTTGAAATGCGGGCGGCTCTGGTGCTTTGGTTGTTGCTGTTGTATCGGTAGCTAATTTCGTTTCCTCTTTTACTGGTTCATTGTTGCAGGAAACAAAAGTAACCAGTAAGAATGCTGACAGAAATGCGGAGATCTGTTTCATTGATTATTGTTTTATTTAATTAATAAATGATGTGTTTATTCTTTTATTGCTTCTACAATACTGAACATTGGTGAATGTGTTGGGATAACCCGGGCAAGCTTTAAGCCTGCATTTGAAAACAAGGAAGCAAATTCTTTTTCTGTTCTTTCCCTTCCACCGGTCATAGCCAGCATATTGATATCCATAAATTTTCCGGGATGTGGTTCGTTGCCTTCGGGAATAACTGAATCTAATACCAGCAGTTTGCTGCCGGCCTTCATCGCTTTATTGCAGTTGTTCAATATCTGCAAACATTGTTCATCATTCCAGTCATGCAGCACCATCTTCATCAGGTATGCGTCAGCATTTTCAGGAATGAATTCAAAAAAACTTCCTGCCGCAGTTTCACACCGGCTGCTAAACCCTTTTTTTGCTATTAATTTTTTTGTTTCCGCCACTACATATTCTTCATCAAATACAATTCCTTTTGCCTGTGGAGCTTTATCCAATACTGCCACCAGCAGGGCACCGTTACCACCGCCAACATCAACGATCGTATTAAAGCTTGTAAAATCATATTCAGGTAAAACGTGTTGTATCACAGCTCCTGTAAGACCCGACATAGCTTTAATAAAATTCACACCTTCCTCTGGGTGCATCTCATAATATTTCCATACAGACATTCCTTCTATATTATCAAAAGCGATATGTCCTGTTTTAATGCTATAGACTAAATTTCCCCATGCATTATAATGATCACCCAATTGTGCAATAGCCATCGCTTTCATAGAACCGGGGGCATCTGTTTGCAGCGTATTACCAAGTGATGTCAACTCAAATTGATGGTCTTCGTTTTCTTTAAATACACCTACACTTGATAAGGCCCGCAATACACGATA
This sequence comes from Asinibacterium sp. OR53, assembly GCF_000515315.1. NCBI lineage: Bacteria > Pseudomonadati > Bacteroidota > Chitinophagia > Chitinophagales > Chitinophagaceae > Asinibacterium > Asinibacterium sp. OR53. Next base: position 3,357,207 of record NZ_KI911562.1, on the reverse strand, counting down.
CAACGAAGGAGCATCACTGTGTGTAGCTTCTGCCAGTTGATGAGCTGTTTGTGGTTTGTCCTTTAAATGATCTGCGATATTCAATTTAGCGGCTGAGTATACGCAGCAGGATGTCCAGAAGCCAGTGATCAATTGCATCATTTGAGCAGGAGGTGGGGGAAGTTGATTATTCATTTCTTTTGTTTTAATAACATAAAGGTGGAATGAATAATACCCTGTTTCCAATCACCCGGGTTAATTAATGACTTAACCCGGGTTAAGAAAATTATTTACAGCTGAGTCTTTTTCGCATGCGGCTGAGGGATTGTGGTTCAATGTCAAGATACATGGCAATGTATTGAAGAGGGATGCGCTGGAATATTTCCGGGTGTTTATTAATGAGATTGAGATACCGGTCTTCGGCAGACAATGACTTTACTTCCTGGAGTCTTTGAATATGTGAGAATAGAGATCTCTTTTCTTTTTCAACAAAGAGTTGTTTCAGTTTAGGAATTTGTTCTCCTAATCTTTCCAGGTCATTTTTTTGAAGACAAAGTATTTCACAATCTTCCATTGCCTGCACATTTATAGTAGCCGGCTGCTGGTTATAAAAACTCTCCAGGTCGCCTACCCACCAATCTTCAAAGGAAAAATACAAAATATGCTCACCGCCTTTTTCATCAGTGGTAAAGTTGCGTACACTTCCTTTATTGATATACGCTTTATATTTTGCTATCTGCCCCGCTTTCAGGAAAAAGAATTTACGGGGAACATATTCTCTTCTGAAAAAAGAAAGTACTGTTGAAAATTCCTCTTCAGTCATTTTCATTTGGTTCATGAACAAGTCAATGAATTTTGGTGAAACCTCAGAAGGATATATCTCCATTTTTATTAGCTGTAAAAAGTATTAGTATACTATAAATATAGTTTTATTTTTCCGCAGTGTCCCCCCCCCCGTGGCATTGTGTGGTGCCGGAGACGCTTCGGTACCAGGGAATAATAATGCAACATTTCAACCCGAGTATATTGTTAATGCAAGGACGGCAAGGCCAGACCAGCCCCTGCGGGAATAGAAAAATTGTGTATTAACAAACTCAATAAGCAAAGCCGAATAGAGTAAAAAAAATTAGGCCGCTGATTTTCAGCGACCTAATGTAAAAGAAGTGATCCCGCTGGGAGGATGGAGGTCGTCAAATAGCTTGACATTATTTGACACCGTTTTCTTTATTTTAACGTGGAACCTAATATTAACAATGGTTTCAGCGATTTCAATTAAATATTTGTGTCGAACAATGTCAAAGCAGATTTAAAGCTTTTGACACCAAATTTGACACCTATATGGCAACACTGAAATTTTATCTGAAAAAAGCGAACAAGCAAAACCTGTTCCCTGTATTGATGTGCTATCAGGACAGAGGAGAAAAATTCAGGTTTTCAACCAAAGTTTATGCTACCAAGAGCAATTGGCTTAAAAACAGGCTTAAGGCCACCAGTCTGGAAGATTATGAAAACAATGAAAAGCTGGAAAGCTGTGAAAAGGTTATTAAAGAAATTGAAAAGGAATCTATTATTACAGGAAGCCAGTTACGGGTTTCGGAAGTAGAAAAACTGTTCAGGGAGAACATTCTTAAAACGGAAGCCTATAAAAACAGTAACCCGGTATCGGAAAGTGACATGAAAATTGAATCCAATTTTTTTGTTTTGTATGAGCAATTCATAGCCAGTTCAAGAAGTATTCGCACGAAGTCTACCATTGCCCAATATAAACGTGGAAAAACTATATTGATGAAATTTGAAAAGGCTTTCGGCCGTGAGATTTCATTCGAATGTATCAATACTTCGTTTTATGAGAAATTTCAAAATTTTCTGATTAATGATCTTAAGCATTTGAATAATACGGTAGGAGGGCAGATCAAAAATCTTAAAGTCTTTCTTAACTACGTAATGAGGCATGAGCTTACTGACATTAAGTTTAATTTCCATAACTTTAAAACAATCAAGGAAGATATCGACATTGTAGCATTGACAGAAACAGAGCTTTTCAATTTGTACACCTGTAATAGTTTAAATGCACAACAAAGTATTGCAAGAGATTATCTCTGTTTTGAATGCTTTACCGGGCTTCGATTTTCTGACATTGGAGGGCTTCGGAATGAAAATATTAAAGACGATTTTATCGTTTTAAAAACAAAAAAGACGAAGGATACATTGTTTATTCCCATAAATGGCTTTGCCAGAAGAATCATGGATAAATACAGTGGAAAATATTCAGGCAGACCTTTACCACCTTCTTTTTCAAACCCCAAAATCAATCAACATATCAAAGAGGCCGCAAAAATTGCCGGAATTGAAGAACTTACCATGATTGAAAAGTTTAATGGTTCCAATAGAATATCTATTACAGAGCCTAAATATAAATTAATCAGCACTCACACAGGAAGACGTACATTTATTACGCTTTCTTATGAAAAAGGCATGCAGACCGAAATGATCATGAAAATAACAGGTATTCGTAAATGGGATACTTTGAAAAAATACCTCAAAGTGTCTGAAAAAAGTAAGCTGCTTAAAATGAATGAATTTTGGAATTTGGATTCCCTTGCTAATTACCAAAACACTGAGAAAAACGCTAACTCATGTCATATATAGAAGGGTTACAAAAAAATGAGTTTAAAGCATTTCTTCAAGAATGTTTTGCAACTTATTTAGCCGAAACAAAAGCGTTGAAGGATGAAATAGTTTCGTTAAAAAGTCTCCTTAAGAACCAACCCAAAGATTTCTATCAAATAGCAGATTTAATGGAACTCTTCGGGGTAACAAGGGCTACTATCCATAACTGGGTAAAAGAAGGAAAACTACTCAAACACAAACTCGGTGGGAAGGTCCTTTTTAAGCGTGAAGACATCAACAAATTAATTGAACTTTCAAAAATCAGTTATGAAAAAAATAAATAAAACTGACAGCATCGAAATAATTGTAGCATTTATAACCCACATCCAAAAGGATAGTTTAAAGAAACCTGTCCCCATCGAATACTTTGAGCTTACTCTCTCAGAGCCAATCTACGAAAAGTGCAATTGTGCGTATATCCAAACTGCGAATCTGAAAGAGGGGTTACTTTATGAAGCTATCATCAATCGTTATTTCTATATCAAATCGACACTTATTAACCGGGCAGAAAAGAAATATGCCCCTACTTTGTCGATTTTGGATACCGGGGTATCTTCATTAATACCGGAGCAAATTCGATCTAAGATGTTTAGGGTTTGCGGCAATAAAAAGGATGATGTACTAGAATCCGGAGATTTCGCAGATCAGTTCATATTGAAAAAACAATCATTATAACACAACCCATATTGAAACCTATGTTAACAATACATGTAAGTTTTGATGAATTAAAACAGCTTGTCAGGGACACCATCAATCAATGCTTCATAGACTTTGTAGAAAAAACATCAACCTACTCCGATTTAATAACGATCGATGAACTGACTGCCCGGCTTAAATGTTCTAAACCTACCATCTATAATTGGAAGAAAAAAGGGTTGCTTGGTTGTCAAAAAATAGGATCAAAAGTTTTGTATAATTGGGCAGAAATTCAGGAAATGATGCGTCAAAATCCATCTGCTTTCGATAAAGGCAAGGCGGAAGGCTTTAAATTCAACGCTCAAGCCAGTGATTTTGAGAAGGAGAAAAGAAGGTATTCCTATTTGAAATCAAAAAAGTTGCTTGACCCACTGAGTCTGGCTTACGATGACCTATTATTTATTGAGCGTGGAAAAGCCTTATACGAGTGACATGAAGCTTTAAATATCAAATCCGGTCGTGTCACATAAAGCGGCTGGATTTGACTATAAAATGAACGGTTTTTATAGGATTAAAAGGGAGGGGAGATTATTTCCCCTTTTTGAAAGCTATATCAGAACTGTTCAAATCAGTAAATAATCTGTAAAATTAGTGTCTACGTGGGCACTGTTTGGCATATGTTATAGACATATGCCTTTTATAGATTCCGGAGTTTGGATGGCTACAACCGATCGAGAGACAGATGAATTCGATTCAGGATTTCATCAAAAGGCGGTTGCCCTTTGTAATACAGAGCTGAGGCCAATTCGTATCGCTTTCGCAAGTTATCCCGTATAGCCCGATCATTTAGCAAAAAAGCCTCATTTTGGCCCAGAGGGGTTATAAGGTCATCTTTGGGAAACCGCCGCTCTTTATGCTCCTTATAGGCCTCCGTACCGATGAATTCCTGTACGGCTTTATCAGCTAAGAGTGAATATACATCGAAATATTGGCGCATATAATTGGTTGCCGTTTCCCCCGAATTCATCTCCTTTCGGAATTTAGTAGCAATCGTTTGCAGCTTTTCAACAAATGTATACCGGTAGTCATAACAGGCAACATCAAATGCCCGGTTATCAATGATATCAATACCGGAGGTGGCTTTTGCCCTATCCAACGCCCAAGAGGTGATGGTTACCGGCATATTCGGGGTCACGGTGTCATAGCCCGCTTCCAATAAAATGCCGTCTTTCACCCCTCCTATGCTTCCGGTCAGCTTTTTATAATATAGCCGGATTCCGCCGCTATTGTAATTTTCGGGATTATCAAACAAAGTATCCCGCTCTATGCTTACAATGCCGTCGATCTTCATTTCCCTTGCCAGTCGATCGTAATAGCCCTTTTTCTTTTGAATATTCGCCGGCTTATTATTTTTGGGATTTTCATTGATCCCTAGTTCCTTGGGCGGGGTAATATGGATATCTATATCCTCAGAAAAACGGCTAATCAGGCCAAACCCCTTCGACAATGAAGTGCCACCTTTCAATTGGAAATCATATCCTTGTTGTTTCAATCCATATAATACATGCATGATCCAGTAATCTTTTTCGATCAATCCGGACAGGATATTCGTCTCACTTTCCAGTATCTTCAGCAAGTCTGGAAAATCTTTATGATTATGCAGATATATTGATGCCATAATTTTTATGACAAAATAGACGAGAATATCTTTTTGGTATTGACTGTTCCCCAATAATCAATCATCTGTTTCAGCTTTTTTTGGTTCATTTCAGGAGCTTTTCCTCTTACATTCTCCAATATTGCGGACTGATCCTCAGCAAGATGTTTTAAATTGTTTACAAGGTCAACCAGCAGGAATTCTTTCGACATCTTTTCAGGTACATACGGTTTACGGACGAAGTGGAAAAACCGGTTTCCCAACCTGAAGTCGCCATGTCTCCTGTAATTATACACCTTCCTCGTATTATATAACTGTGTTGTTCCCACACCCAGTGAATTGTAATCATTCGGCGACATCACTAAAAACCGATCATCTTTCAAAAAACTGCCTATCAGTTCATTTTCATCTGCCGGGGCATTTCCAAAGACACTTCGCTTAGGCACATAGTAAAGCCCGCCGGATAACTTTTCCAGCATGCCGTCTTCAACCAATTCCTGTAAATGTCGGTCTACTGAGGTTGACCATTGTTGAAGATCGATTCGGCGATACACCCCCCCAACTTTGAGCCTATTTTTTAAAGCATCTACGGATTTCATACCCCCAAAAGTAAGAAATTAGTGAAAATGAATGATTTTTTAATAAAATATCATTCATGCAGTTTCATAATATGCTGATTATAAGTATATTTCTCTGTCATTGATGTAGTAGAAGTACCGACCAACAGCATCAATCCCCGGGACTATTGGTTCAAGATGAAAAAAAGAGTGAAGAGCGAAGACGGGTTTGAACTGTCGACAATTTGTCGACAGTTCAAACTGAAAGCCGGTGATGGTAAAATGAGGGAAACAGATATCGGTGATATAAAAATGTAATGTGAATGTTGCTTAGTTTGCCTTGCAAATGTGTCTGACTTGGTGTGTAGGATATTTTTTAACTAGTTGCCGAAAAGTTTTGAAATAAAACTAATTGTTTTTTTTCTCCAAGTAGGTTTTTCAGTTGTTGTTGTTACTACCAGAACTTTTTCTTCAACTGCCTTTCTTACCCCCGGTATATTTCCTCTGTATCGCATTTCGTTTTTTGCTAAACGCAAAATCTGTTCAATGAAATCATAACTTCCTTTAGGAAACCAAATTGGTGTGATGCCGAAACTTAGCAAGTAATTATTTCGAACTGTCAACTCTGCTTCATTGTCTGGCATTGATTCAATAGAGAAATGTTGTGGTCTGTCTGTGTCACCCATTTGATTTTTCACTGCCTGAAAAACGTCCATTGTTCTGTCACGGTTTAAACTGCAACCGAGAAAAAGTAAATTGCTTGTGCGATAATGGTAACTCAACACTTTTGGAATTGGTAAAGCCAGGTCAAGTGCTCCGTTGCCATAAGCAGCATCATATTGGTTTTTGCTAATGATACACCGTGTCGGTTGTTTGATGTCACCATGCAATTTGATGATGGTAGTTTTATTGATGTCAACTCTGTCGGTGATATTTGAACTGTCAAGCAACTGAATATTATTTTGTGCTCCTGTGGAGTACACTTGTTCAAGTATATGGTCGTAATTTGTTGTGATGATTGTGTCGCTGAATAATTCTGTAAGCCGAAGAGTTGTGGGAGTGATTTTGCCAATTTTTGAAAACACATCTCGTAGCTCCTGAATGAATGCATCTCTGTAACCTTGCGTTTCTATTTCCTGAATTACTGTTTCATATTGTCCGTTGTTCAACAGGTCTTCTACATGTGCTGTATCAAGCCCTGATGTTCTTCCTTGTTGAATCAAATGCTTTCTCCAAGTAGGAAAACCACTTTCAACAGATAAACCTGCGCCGACAAACGGAACTACGGAACCATCAATCAAATAATTTTCAAGTTGCTCAAAGCGTTCAATGTTTCTTTCGAACCAATGTCTATCACCGAAATTGTCTAAGATAAATTCCTCTCCGAGTATTTGATTAATCCTTTCTTCCCGATATTCTTGAAAAGCTTGATTATACGCTTCATTGTCACCGGCAAAAAATGCTTTACTAGGATTCGCTAATCCTTCAATTTTAAATTTTTCCTGAATTGCTAAATTATCATCGTTATCAATCCATTCATTGAAGTCAGGATAATATTCGTACCGAAAATGACTATCACTTTCGCACCAAACGCCACTATTAAGTTTTGGTTTCATCAAATAAAATCAAGAACAGTTTGGGAAAGTGACAAATTAATTTCGTTTGCTTTTTCAATTTTTCTTTTGAGCGAATCACAAAAGCTGAATAATTCTTTGACCTTTTCTACAATTCTCTTTTGTTCTAAAAGAGGTGGATAGGGGATTTCAAATTGTTCAAGAATTTTTTTACTAAGTCCTTCTCTATTTGCACCTACTTGGCGACCCCAAATTAAGTTTTGGACATAAGGAGAAAGTATGCACAAATGAAGGTATGGACTTGATTCCTCTAAAGTTGGACGAATGATTGTAACATGCTGACTGACATTCGCTTTCTTTTCAGCATCTAAAAAGATTGTGCTCCGACCTAAAGAGCCGCCAGTAATGTTGAGCAAAATGTCGTTGAGCATGACAATAGAATTGCTCATTTTTTCATTTGTGATTTTATCAATATAAACAACATCATCAAGAAGTAGCCCTTCATTTCTTATATTTTGAGAACGCAGAAATAAAATCCCATTTTCGGAATAAACTTCTTTGCCACCTTTTGGAGTGCTACCTGAACCAATTTTATTTGTGATAGTTCCCAATCTCACCCAACTCCAGTTTTCAGGTAGTACGAAAGGTTGTTCGACAACTGGAACATCAGTTAATTTATTTTCTTTCCTGATTAATTCATCTTCAATCAGTTTCTGTTTTATATCATTTATTCTTTCTAGCAAAAGACTTGCACTTTCATCTTTCGGATTTTGTTTTGTTAATTTCCCCATTACAGCCAACTGCAAAATCGTTTCTTTCAACTGGTCAATACTTTCGTCTGTGCAGAAAAGTGTCTCAAATTGTTCTGAAATTTTTTCCCAAGCAGAATGCAATTCATCTGCATTAGCAGCATTTGTAAGTGTCTCAAGTAAACAGTCAACTAAGTATTGATGTGTTTTTAAATTGTTTGCTTTTTCTTCTTCCAATTTGTCACAAACAGAGATTAGTTCCTCAACCTTTTCTGCAATGCGGAATTGCTCGGCTGATGGGGGAATGGGCACTAAAATTTTTAATAAATGAGTGCTGCCAAAGTTGGGTTGCATTCCAACCAATTGTGCAATCATTTGCTGCTTGAAAAAACTTGAATCAAGAAAATATTTTAAATAGTTTTTTGAACTATCCTGAACATAAGGATGAATACGAATAGTACTTGTATTCACGATTACCTTGTAGCCCGGGTCAGAAAAAAAAGCGGACTTCCCCCAACTACCTCCTGAACTCGCAAATAACAAATCGTTTTCCTCAATCGTGAAGTGAAGATATTTTTCAGTGTATTCTTTTTCATCAATGTATTTATCCGTGTTGTCAAGTATAAGTTTGTTGTTGACAATATTCTGAACATTTAGAAGTTTGATTCCTTTTGTCCTGAATTGCCAATTCCTAATTCCAGGACCTTCCTGAAAAAAATAGGCATCTGCAAACCAAGCCCACTGCCACCCATTTGGCAATTCAAACGGAAAATTGTTTTCGGTAATTTCTTCTAACTGCTTATGCTTTTTTATTTTCCCTTGTTCAATAAGTTTATCTTTTTCTGTTTCTGATTTTTCAAGAAGAATACTTGCAGAATCATCATCACCATTTTGAAATACTAATTTTCCACGAATTGCTAAGTCCAAAACGAGGTCTCTTAGCCGTGAGATTCCCTCAAAACTAATGTTGTCAATGCTCTTTACTCTGCCTTTTGATTTTATTCCTTGAGCATCTGTCCAAACTTCAAAGCTTTTTAATATACTCTCAATCATTTTATTTGGTTAGTGCTTCGGCTAAAATTTCTTTCAGTTGATTTCGCAGATTAGAAATTTCAGATTGTTCGTTTTGATATTGGGCAAGTAATTCATCAGGGTCGTGGCTTACCTGCTCACCCACATGTGGGTTTTTAATATCAAGGTTGTAATTCCTTTCAATGATACTTTGTGCAGAAACTTTCCATGCTTGTTCGGTCTCAACTCTTGCAACAAATCCATCGGCTTCTGTTCCCCACCATTTTATTTCTGTTTCAAACTCTTCAAACCGCATCGGTTTTGTTTTGTTGTAGTTCACAACACCTTCGGGATACGGATGCTCATAATACCAAACATGCTCTGTCGGTTTCCCTTTTGTAAAAAACAAAATGTTGGTTCTTATTCCTGTGTACGGATTAAACACACCATTAGGCAACCGCACAATTGTATGCAGATTACATTCGGCAAATAATTTTTCTTTCAGTCGTGTTTGTATGCCTTCGCCAAATAAAAATCCATCAGGCAATACAACAGCAGCCCTGCCATCAGTTTTGAGAATGTGAATTATTAATGCCATGAAAAGATTGGCGGTTTCTCTTGTTCTGAAAGTTGCAGGGAAGTTGTTTTCAATTCCATCTTCTTCCATTCCACCGAAAGGCGGATTTGTAACAACAATGTTGACTCTGTCCGCATTAGTGTAGTCACGCAATGGACGTGCAAGTGTGTTGTCGTGTTTAATATTGATCGGAACATCTATCCCGTGCAAAATCATGTTAGTGGTGCAAAGCATGTGAGGTAGTGCCTTTTTCTCCACTCCGTTAATTGTCTTTTGCAATATTTCTTCTTCCGCTGCTGATCTTACATAGTGCTCCCGTTTGTATTCAATCACATTGGTAAGAAATCCTCCTGTGCCACACGCAGGGTCAAGAACTGTTTCTTCTAATTGTGGAGCAATTCTGTTTACAATAAAAGTTGTTACTGCCCTTGGTGTATAGAATTCACCTGCGTTGCCAGCACTCTGCAAATCTTTCAATATCTGTTCATATATGCTGCCGAATGTGTGACGGTCACCAGAAGCATTGAAATCTATTTCGCAAATTTTATTTACAACTTGCCGAAGCAATGTTCCAGACTTCATGTAGTTGTAAGCATCTTCAAAAACATTTTTAATCACTAATGCTCTCTTGCTGTCGTCTCCATCAACTTTCAATTTGTTTTTGAGTGTCGGAAATAATTCATTGTTCACGAAGTTCAATAATTCATCACCCGTGATTCCTTCTGAATCTTTTGCCCAATTTCTCCAACGCAATTTTTCAGGCAATGGTGAATTGTAATCGTCTTCTGTCAATTCTAATTCATCTTCTCTGTCATCAAGGATTTTTAAAAAGAATAGCCATACCAACTGGCTGATGCGTTGAGCATCACCATCAACGCCAACATCTTTCCGCATTATATCCTGAATGGATTTTATTACGCCTGATACATTACTCATGCTACTTTCTCTTGTTTAAAAAGTTCATATTCCAATTCTTTGATTGCTTTCTCGTAGTTTTCTTTCCCGCCGAATACTTCTTTGATAATTTCCAAAGGAGTTCCAATGTCACTGAATGGTTTCAGGTTAAGAACTTTTGCATTCTCAATACTTGAAACGCCTTTATCGGCATACAAATCCAACAATCCTGTAAGCACTGCTCTTGCCTGTTCGCCATATTTTGTAAAGTAGTTTCGCTTCTTCACATTGTTGGCTCTTTCATTTCGAGTGAGTGGTAGTTGTCCGAATGCAACATGACATATCAAATCAAAGTCGCTGAAATCCTTGCCAACTATTTCAGCAAGATTTTCTAACACAACTCCGTGTTCTTCCAGCAAGTCAATGATGATTTGTTTTTTACTCGCATCATTCCATTTTACCAGGAAATCATCAAGTGAAGCAAACTCCTGATGAACTTGCTTTTTGGAAAAATCTCTATATGATTCTGTAATCAGTTTTCCATCTTCGCCGAGATATTCAATTCGTTCATTTTTAATTTTTGCAGGAACACCACTCACAACAATTTTTTTTCTGCCTTCATCACCTGTGTCTTCGTCTTCTCCATTATCAGTTCCATCGTCTTCACCTTCCGGGTCAGGCGGAACAGGGTCATCATCGGGAGATGGATTGTAAATAACAACCGGCTTACCGTCAAACTCAGGATCGCTGAAATGTTCGGTTGCCTTTTTGAAATCCATGATTGTAAAAAAGTACTTGTTGTTGTCCTCATCAATACGAGTTCCTCTCCCGATAATTTGTTTGAAGGTGGTCATTGAGTTAATCGTCTTGTCAAGCACAATTAACTTACAAGTTTTTGCATCAACACCAGTGGTCATTAAATCTGATGTAGTTGCGATCACAGGGAATTTACTTTCGGGGTCAATGAAGTTGTCAAGTTCTGCTTTTCCTTCAACACTGTCGCCTGTAATCCGCATTACATACTTTGGATTTTCAGTTGCAATTCTACTCGCTGCATTTACAATTGCTTTTCGCATTCGTTCTGCATGGTCAATGTCCTCACAGAAAATAATTGTTTTTGAAAATGGGTTCGTTGCATTCAATAATTGCATAACTCTTTTTGCAACCAACTTTGTTCGCTGATTGAGAACCAAAATTCTGTCCATGTCAGCTTGATTGTAAGTGCGATGTTCAATTTCCTCACCTAAATCATCTGTCATTCCTTTTGGTGGAGTCCATCCGTCAATATCCTTATCAATATCAATCTTCACAACTTTGTAAGGAGCAAGAAAGCCGTCTTGAATACCTTGCTTCAAACTGTAGGTGTAAACAGGTTTCCCGAAGTAAGTAATGTTTGAAGCATACTCTGTTTCCTTTGGTGTTGCAGTCAAGCCAATTTGTATTGCATTCTTGAAGTAGTCAAGAATTTCTTTCCAAGATGCATCATCGTTTGCACTTCCTCTGTGGCACTCATCAATAACAATCAAGTCAAAAAAATCAGGAGAAACACTCTTGTAGATTTTATCTATTTCATCAGGTCCAGTCATTGCCTGATAAAGTCCTAAGTGAATTTCATACGATGGGTCAATTTTCCGATTCTTGATTTTTGTCATCACAGAACCAAACGGTTTGAAATCGTTTACTAAAGTTTGGTCTGCTAAAATGTTTCTGTCAACAAGAAATAAAATTCTCTTTACTGCTTTGGCTTTCCACAATCGCCAAATGATTTGGAATGTTGTGTAGGTTTTTCCCGTGCCTGTTGCCATTACAAGCAAAATTCTTTTCTGTCCTTTTGCAACTGCTTCAACTGTTCTGTTGATTGCTTCAACTTGGTAATATCTCGGTTCTTTATTTGAACCGTCTGAGAAGTAGGGTTGCAAAACCAATTCTTCTTCTGCTTCTTTTATGTTGTGTAGTTTCTTGTATCGTTCCCATAATTCTTTTGGGCTTGGAAAATTTTCAAGTGGAAATTCAGTTTCAATGTCTTCTCCGTCTTTGGGAACTTTGTTGTGTGATGCAAACGCATCACCGTTTGAACTGAATGCGCTTGGCACTCCAAGAATGGTTGCATAACCCAATGCTTGTTGCATTCCGGAACTAACTGAATAATTGTTGTCTTTGGATTCTATTACTGCAACTCTTGTCCCGGGTTTCCATGAAAGCACATAATCGGCAAATTTTTTCTTTTTCTTGTTCCTTGCCGACATTTCGCCACGTACAACAACAGGACCCGGAGTAAGCGTTACATTTTGCCTTATTTGTGTATGCAAATCCCAACCCGCTTGAATAATAGCAGGTGTTATATATAAATTCTCAATATCCCTTTCGCTTAATTCTTTTTTGTCCATTTGATAAAATAAATGTACAAAATAATGTTTTTTTTATTGCTAGCCATTACGAATAACGACTATAGTCCGTCTGCAGAAATCTTAGCAAAGTACAATGGAATTCAACTGATTAGAAGAGGGGATTTAAATAAATTGGTATTGGACTTAAATATCACTGTTCAGGATATAAATAAACTTGAAACTCAAAGAATACCAAGAATGTAATTGTCTCCAACTTCTAACCATTTATTTGTAAATTGACACCAGTTTTGACACCTCATAAAATCAAAAGCCGCCTAAATTCAGCATTTAAGCGGCTTTGAGATAGCAGGAAACCTACTTGTTGTGATCCCGCTGGGACTCGAACCCAGGACCCATACATTAAAAGTGTATTGCTCTACCAACTGAGCTACGGAATCGAACCATTCATCCTTCGATGAATACCCCGTATTTGATTTGGGAGTGCAAAAATAGGAGAAATAAAAAAATAGCCAAATTTTTATAAATCTTTTTTCGGTCAGTTACCCACATTACTGCTGATAACTGTTTCAGTTATGCCTATTTTTGCAGTAACAACAAGCATAATATGTCGGACTTCATAAACAAGGTTGTCGTTATTACGGGCGGTTCTGAAGGAATTGGAAAGGCATTGGTAGATGCTTTTTTATGCCAGGGGGCCAAAGTGGCTACCTGTGGCCGCAATTACGATAAACTCTATCATTTGCAGGCTTCTTATCCCGGTAAACCCCTCATGATCCATACGGCCGATGTGAGCAAAGAGCAGGAAAGCAGGAGCTTTATCGATGCCGTGGTTAAAAACTTCGGCACCATCGACATACTGATCAATAATGCAGGTGTTTCTATGCGCGCCCTGGTACAGGATGTGGAACTGGAAACCATCCGCAAAGTGATGGACGTGAATTTCTGGGGCACGGTTTCCTGCACCAAATTTGCACTGCCACATATACTCAAAAACAAAGGCAGTATCGTAGGCGTGTCATCTATTGCTGGTTTCCGCGGACTTCCCGGCCGCAGCGGTTATTCTGCTTCCAAATATGCTGTCAACGGTTTCCTGGAAGCCCTCCGCACTGAATTACTGCACAGTGGCGTGAATGTAATGTGGGTTTGTCCGGGCTTCACTGCTTCTAATATCCGTAATGCGGCCCTTAATAAAGAAGGTCAAGCGCAGGGAGAATCACCGATGGATGAAAAGAAAATGATGACCGCCGAAGAATGCGCCAGGCATATCGTGAAAGCGATCGGTAAAAGAAAGAGAACCCTGGTACTCACTTTCCAGGGAAAAGAAACGGTATTCCTCAACAGGTTCCTGCCTTCTTTGGCCGATAAACTGGTTAATCGTTTTTTCTTTAAAAATGGAAGATTGGTGAAATAACTCATCTTCCCAGACGTTTATCATCCGGCATGCCCATCTTAACGTTGTCAACCGATATAGGCCAGCGCGACTTTCTCGTAGGCGCCATCAAGGGCCAGTTTCTGTCACTGGATCCTGCACTGCAGGTATGCGATATCACGCACCAGCTTTCACAAACCAACTTTCCGCAGGCCGCCTATATCTGCGGCAATGCCTTTCGGTATTTTCCGGCAGGTACACATCATTTCATCCTGGTGAATGTATTCGAGTCGCCGGTCACGCATCTGCTGATAGCGAAATTCAATGGTCAATTCATTACTTGTCCGGATAATGGCCTGCTTACCATGATCACCGCGGAAAAACCCCGTGAGATTGTTCGTATACCTGCCGGCGGCCAACGTACATTACTGGAACTGACCCAACTGGCCGCCGCGGCCATCACACGCATCATCCAGCGGGGTGGCCTGGCAGGAGAGGTGGCTGCCGGGGAGATCGTTGAGAAATACCCATTGCGGCCTACTTATGGTCCGGATTGGATTGAAGGACAGATACTGTTCATCGACAATTTCGAGAATGTGGTCATCAACATCACCCAAAAAGAATTCAACGACCACAGCAAGGGCCGGCGCTTCAAAATTGTTTTCAAACGCAATGAAGTCATCGATGCCATCAGCGATAACTATGCTGCCGTTCCCGAAACGGAAAAGCTGGCCTGGTTCAATTCGGCCGGTTACCTCGAAATAGCGCTTCGCAATGGCAATATGGCCGGCCTGTTCGGTCTCCAGGGCTTTAACGAACAAATGCAGCAATCAGGAGGAAGCCAGAGCCACAATAAGTGGTTTTACCAGACGGTACGGGTGTTTTTTGAGTGATGGCTGATTTGCAGTATTTTCGCATCCGCAAATCGATGTTTGCGTATCTGTTTAATTCAACAATCAACATCTTATGGCATACGACGTCATTGTCATTGGTAGCGGTCCGGGTGGTTACCCTGCGGCCATCCGTGCATCTCAGTTAGGATTTAAAGTAGCGATCATTGAAAAGGAAAGCCTGGGCGGCATCTGCCTGAACTGGGGATGTATTCCCACCAAGGCCCTGCTGAAAAGTGCACAGGTGTACGAGTACGTGAAACACAGTACCAATTATGGTATCAATGCCACCGGAACCGCCGATTTTGGCGCTGTGATCAAACGCAGCCGCGGTGTGGCCGATAAAATGAGCAAAGGCGTTCAGTTCCTGATGAAGAAGAACAAGATCGACGTGATCATGGGCTATGGCAAGATCAAAGCCAAAGGACAGGTGGAAGTTACCGCCGCTGATGGCAGCAAGCAGGTAGTAGAAGCCAAATACATTGTTATTGCAACAGGCGGCCGCAGTCGCGAACTGCCCAACCTCAAACAGGATGGCCAGAAAGTGATCGGCTACCGCGAAGCCATGGTATTACCCAATCAGCCCAAGAGTATGATCGTGGTAGGCAGTGGCGCCATCGGTGTTGAGTTCGCTTATGTTTACAATAGCATGGGCACCAAAGTAACCATTGTGGAATTCATGCCGCGCGTGGTTCCGGTGGAAGACGAAGAGATTTCAAAAGAACTGGAAAAACAATACAAGAAGCAAGGTATCGAGATCATGACCAACGCTTCCGTGGAATCAGTAGACACCAGCGGTGCCGGTGTGAAAGCCCTGGTTAAAAAACAGGACGGCAGCACGGTTACATTGGAAGCAGATGTGGTATTGAGCGCGGTAGGTGTAGTGGCCAATATTGAGAACATCGGACTGGAAGAGAATGCCATCAAAACAGAAAAAGGCAAGATCATCGTGGATCAATACCAGCAAACTTCTGTTCCTGGTATCTATGCAATTGGCGACTGCTCACCCGGACAAGCGCTCGCGCACGTAGCTTCTAAAGAAGGCATCAATGCAGCCGAGCACATGGCTTACCTGGAGAAAAAACACCACCACCTGCCCGATCCGCTCGATTACAACAATATCCCCGGTTGTACTTATTGTACGCCCGAGATCGCCAGCGTCGGTTACACAGAGAAAGCCGCCAAAGAAGCTGGTTATGACATCAAAGTGGGCAAATTCCCCTTCATGGCCAGTGGTAAAGCCAGCGCAGCCGGTGCTACCGAAGGCTTTGTAAAAGTAATTTACGATGCCAAATACGGTGAGTTCCTGGGTTGCCACATGATCGGTACCAACGTAACCGAAATGATCGCTGAAGCAGTGGTGGCCCGTAAATTGGAAACCACAGCCCACGAGATACTCAATGCGGTGCATCCGCATCCTACCATGAGCGAAGGCCTGAAAGAAGCTACAGCCGCCGCTTACGGAGAAGCGATCGATATTTAATAAATTGATAAAATAGATAGAGGGCAAAATCTGGCAGCAATCGCCAATTTTGCCCTCTATCATGGTTATACGTGGCGTTGACTTATTAAAATCCTACCGAGGCAGAATCCTGCTGAGTTTTTTTTCTTTTTTTGCCATTCTATTGATATGGATGGGTATTTATTCCGCCATTAAAACCAAAGAAGAAAAGTTACAGGATTTTTCTCATCAACTTACCCAGATACAGAATAGTTTTTTCGCCAGTAATAATTCGCTGCAGTTTTTCATCCTTTCCGGATTTCATCAGACCGATTTCTATAAGACTGGGAGACAAAAAGACATCGACACTTTTGAGTCGTATCTTGAAAAGAATCTTCAGCATTTATACCAGGCCAGGAAAGAAGCCAGGAAGAATAACATAGATCTGGACGTGGAACTCGACCGGCTTGTTGTGCTGGATGCGCGACTGATGGATTCTGTGAGGCTCCTGAAAAGTCTCTACCTGGAAAAAGGCTTTAAAGATTTTGGACTGGAAGGCAAAATGCGCTTGTATGCCCATATACTGGAAGATTCTTCCCTGATCAAAGAAGTCAGCATTCTGCAATTAAGAAGGCACGAAAAAGATTACCTGATTCGTGGCGATACATTATATGCCCGTGAATTTGTGGAACTGATCGATCAGCTCACAAACACATACCCTCCCGGATCACATACGAGGGCACTGTTGGGCAATTACAAGTTCTATTTCAATAAACTGGTGGAATACACCAACCGGCTGGGTATTAATAGCAGTTACGGTACTTACTATCATGTTCAGCAAATCATTGGCGCCATTGAAACACAGTATACGGCTATCAGAACGAGGTCCAACCTCGAAGCCGTACGCCTCAGGGGGAAATTAAAAACCACCCTGATCACTGCATCTGCAGGTTTGCTCGTGATCGCGATATTGTTAAGTCTGTTTTTATCGAACGCGCTTACGCGGGATATCAAGGAATTGAATGAACGCATGTTTGCATTTATCAATTCCAGGTTCCGGGAAGATAAGCAAGAGCATGATGATCATTTTCTGCCCAAGATCAAGGATATTGAACAGTTGAACAAAGCCTTCCTGCATTTGAAAAGCAGCTTGAAAGACACGCTTGAAAACCTGGAGAAGTCTTATGAGCAGGAAAAAAAATCATCCGAATACAAAAGTATCTTCCTGGCCAATATGAGCCATGAAATCCGTACCCCGTTGAATGGCATTACCGGTATGACTCATATCATCAGGAATACCGAGTTGTCTGCCGAGCAGATGGATTGCCTCAATACCATTGATTTTTCTGCCAACCACCTGCTGGAACTCATCAATCGTATACTCGACTACTCCAAGATTGAATCGGGCAACATGGAGCTTGAACACATACCTATTGATTTGAAAGGCGATCTCAGTAAAGTGCTGAATATCTTTAAATACAAACTCCTTGAAAAGAGACTCCAGTTGTTTTTTACATACAAAGCGGCAAATGACCGTTATGTGTTGGGCGATCCGCTGAGGTTACAACAAGTACTGCTTAACCTGATCGGTAACGCGATCAAGTTTACCAATGAAGGGAGTATCGACGTAAGACTCATCGAACAACCTTCCCCCGATCGTTTTCACCAGGTCATCCGTTTCGAAATCGAAGACACCGGCATCGGTATTTCACAGGATAATGCACGCAGTTTGTTTGAAGCGTTTAAACAGGCAGATGCTTCCATCACGCGAAATTTTGGTGGTACGGGACTTGGCCTCACAATTTCAGATCAATTGGTGAAACTGATGGGGGGCAAGCTGGAAGTGGAAAGCAAGCCGGGCAGCGGAACCACTTTCTTCTTTACACTTCAACTGCCGCTGGGAGAACCCATCCGGTATCCAATGGAAGAAAATAGTGCCCAGCATAAGGAAGATTTTTCAGGTACCCGCATCCTGCTGGCTGAAGACAACCTCATCAATCAAAAAGTATTCTGCCTGATGCTGGCCAAATACAAGATCACCGTTGATATTGCCAACAACGGGCAGGAAGCCTGTGACATGTACGAGCAGTTCCAGTACGACCTGGTCTTTATGGACATCCAAATGCCGGTCATGGACGGATACCAGGCGGCCCAACAGATCAGGCAATCAGGAAAATATCAGTATAACCATACGCCCATTATTGCAATCACAGCCAATGCTTTCCAGGAAGACCGGGAAAAAGCAATGGAAGCGGGGATGAACGATTTCCTGATCAAACCGGTGCGGCCGCTCGAACTGGAAGGTATTTTAGCAAAATACCATTTGGCCGTATGGGAGGGCTGACCAAGTCCCTACAAATCTTACCTTTGCGGCCTCAGCATTATGAAATACGAGAAAGAGATCAACAGGCGCAAAACATTTGCTATCATTTCACACCCCGATGCGGGGAAGACCACACTGACCGAGAAATTGCTCCTGTTCGGCGGCGCCATACAAACGGCGGGCGCAGTAAAAAGCAATAAGATCAAAAAACACGCTACCAGCGACTTCATGGAAATCGAAAGGCAGCGCGGTATCTCGGTGGCCACTTCAGTGATGACCTTCGAATATGAAAATACCCTCATCAACCTGCTCGATACCCCCGGTCACAAAGACTTTGCAGAAGATACCTATCGCACACTCACAGCGGTAGACAGCGTTATACTGGTGGTGGACAGCGTAAACGGGGTAGAGGAACAAACACGCCGCTTGATGGAAGTCTGCCGTATGCGGGATACACCCGTGATCGTTTTTATCAACAAAATGGACCGCGACGGAAAGAACCGCTTCGACCTGCTGGAAGAAATAGAAAAAGAACTGCGTATTTCGTTGCATCCCATGACCTGGGCCATCAACAGTGGTAAAGAATTCAAGGGCGTATACAACCTGCATGAAAAGAACCTGCGCCTTTTCACGGCAAGCACCAAGGCAGAAGAAGACGATACCATTGCCATCAGCGACCTTTCCGATCCTTTGCTCGATACCAAAGTGGGCGATAGGGACGCCGAACAATTAAGGGAAGATGTGGAACTGATCGATGGGGTACATGGGGAACTGAATGTGCCCGATTACCTGGCGGGTAAAGTGGCGCCGGTATTCTTCGGTAGCGCGGTGAATAATTTTGGTGTGAAAGAAATGCTCGACACTTTTATTCAGATCGCCCCCACACCGCGCGACAGGGAAACATCTGCCAGGAAAGTAGGCGTGGATGAAGACAAATTCAGCGGCTTTGTGTTTAAGATCCATGCGAACCTCGATCCCAAACACCGCGATCGTATTGCATTCATGCGCGTGTGCAGCGGGCGTTTTGAGCGGAACAAATATTACCATCACGTACGACTCGATAAAGACATACGCTTCAGTAACCCGTACAGTTTCATGGCGCGCAGTAAAGATGTGATTGAAGATGCGTATGCCGGAGACGTAGTAGGTTTGTTCGATACAGGCAATTTTAAAATAGGAGATACCCTTACGGAAGGAGAAGATTTTTTCTTTACTGGCATCCCTACTTTCTCACCGGAGATATTCAAGGAACTGGTGAACAAAGATCCCATGAAGACCAAACAACTGGAAAAGGGCATCAGTCAGCTCACCGATGAAGGCGTGGCGCAATTGTTCACCCAATTCGGCGGCAATAAGAAGATCATCGGTTGCGTAGGAGAACTCCAGTTTGAAGTGATCCAGTATCGTTTGTTGCAGGAATACGGCGCGGCCTGTGAATTCAGGGCCATGCCTTTTTACAAAGCCTGCTGGCTTACCAGCAATGATCAAAAGAAACTCGAAGATTTCCTGCGTTTCAAACAGCAGCATTCAGCCGAAGACAAAGACGGCCACCCGGTGTACCTGGCGCAAAGCGAATGGTTTTTGAATACGGAAATTACCAATAATCCCGATATTCAATTCCATTTTTCAAGCGAGGTGCATAAATAATAAAAACGAGGTTTGATAGCGTAGAGATATATGCAGGAAACACTGGACATCATCATTGTAGGGGCAGGGCCTATTGGTCTTTGTTGCGGACTGGAAGCGAAAGCCAGGGGATTGCGTTATGTGATCCTGGAGAAAGGCTGCCTGGTGAACTCCCTGTATCATTACCCGGTGAACATGACTTTTTTCTCCACTTCGGAGCGGTTGGAGATTGGGGGTGTTCCTTTTGTAAGCAACAATGCCAAACCCACGAGGAACGAAGCGCTGGAATATTACAGGCGGGTGGCTGTTGCTGCGGCATTGGACATCCGCTTGTTTGAAAAAGTGGAAACAGTTGGAAAAAACGCAAATGGTTTTGAAGTGCATACATCCAGTG
Organism: Asinibacterium sp. OR53; assembly: GCF_000515315.1. NCBI lineage: Bacteria > Pseudomonadati > Bacteroidota > Chitinophagia > Chitinophagales > Chitinophagaceae > Asinibacterium > Asinibacterium sp. OR53. The sequence continues at coordinate 3,336,512 of NZ_KI911562.1, read as the reverse complement.
GGCATTCATACCAGGCGAAATATATTGTAATGGCAACCGGTTTTTACGATATACCTTTTCTGCTGAATGTGCCCGGAGAGGACCTGCCCAAAGTAACACACTATTATAACGATCCGCATTTTTATGCTTTCCGGAAAGTGCTGGTAGTAGGAGCGAACAATTCGGCAGTAGACGCAGCACTGGAAACCTGGCGCAAAGGCGCGGCAGTCACGATGGTGGTACGGCAGGAAGAGATCGGTACCCGTGTGAAATACTGGGTGCGACCGGATATTGTAAACCGCATACAGGAAGGTTCCATCAAAGCTTATTTCAATTCCTGTATTAGTGAAATAAGAGAACAGGAAGTGGATATCTTTACACCAGAAGGGAAGATCACCCTGGCCAATGACTGCGTGATCGCCGCCACAGGATACCAGCCTGACCTGTCTTTCCTGCAAAAACTGGGCATTGAATTATCGGAGGATGCAGTGCGAAAGCCCAGCTACGACCCCGTCACCCATGAAACGAATGTGCCGGGAATATACCTGGCAGGCGTGATCTGTGGCGGCATGGATACGCATAGCCTTTTTATTGAGAACTCAAGGGAGCATGCAATAAAGATCATGGATCATATTGCAGGCAACCTTTCATAACCTATGCAAATATTTGAGACAGCACGACTAACGGTCAGGCGTTTTGCTCAGGAAGACGCCGAAGACTTTTACCGCTTCAACAGCCACCCGGTTGTTATGCAGTATATCAGGCCGGTAAAGAACAGGACCGAATGCGATGTATTCCTCACAGAGAACCTTAACCTGTACCAGCCGGGTTCCTGTTTAGGCCGTTATTTTGTAGCAGATAAACATACAGGTCATTTTGTGGGTACTTTTTCTCTTCTTTATATGTCGGGCACCGATGATATTCATATCGGCTATGGACTGATGCCGGAATGCTGGGGCCGCGGCTATGCGGTGGAATTACTGAAAGCAGGCATTGAGTATTTTTTTAATAACACGAAACGTGCGGCCATTTTTGCCATTACCGAACCCGCTAATACTGCTTCCTGCAAAGTGTTGGAAAAAGCGGGGTTTATGCGCAAAGCATCTGTAACACAACAGCAAAAACCGCTGGACCTCTTCTATATGAACAGGGAAGATTACAAGCCCTGACTCGCCTTTTTGCGGTATTTTTGCCGCTTATGAAAGTTCGGAGTTTAAAAAAGGATAAGGTCAATATCATTACGCTGGGTTGCAGCAAGAACCTGGTAGACAGTGAAGTGCTGAGCGGACAACTCGCTGCCAATGATATTGCGGTGGTGCATGAAAACAAAAAGCTGGACCATAACATCGTGGTGGTGAACACCTGTGGCTTCATTGATAAAGCCAAAGAAGAAAGCATCAACACCATTCTCGACCAGGTAGAATTGAAACGCAGGGGCGAACTCGATAAAGTGTATGTGACCGGTTGCCTCAGTGAACGTTATCGTGGCGACCTGGAATCTGAAATACCCGAAGTGGACGCCTGGTTCGGCACCATGGAATTACCCCTGATACTGAAGAAATTTGAAGCAGATTATAAAAGCGAATTGTTGGGTGAACGTTTGCTGAGCACGCCCCAGCACTATGCCTACATGAAGATCAGCGAAGGATGCAACCGTACCTGCGCTTTTTGTGCCATCCCGCTCATGCGCGGACAGCATGTGAGCAAACCCATTGAAGAATTGGTGACCGAAGCCGAAGCACTGGTGAAGAAAGGCGTGAAAGAGATCATGCTCATTGCACAGGAACTTACGTATTACGGACTGGATATTTACAAGAAAAGGGAATTACCCAGGTTGTTACATGCCCTGGCAGATGTGAAAGGATTGGAATGGATCAGGTTGCATTATGCATACCCAAGCAAATTTCCATTGGAGATACTGGACGTCATGCGGGAGCGCGATAATATCTGCAAATACCTCGATATGCCGTTGCAGCATGCCAGCAACAACATGCTCAAAGCCATGCGCAGGAACATTACCCGCGAAGAAATGACCGAACTGATCCAACAGATTAGGGAAAAAGTGCCTGGTATTTGTTTGCGTACCACATTGATCGCAGGCTTCCCCGGTGAAACAGAAGCCGATGTGTCAGCGTTGAAGGCATTTTTACAGGAACATCGTTTCGATCGCGTAGGTATTTTCAATTACAGCCACGAAGAAAATACATCGGCTTATGATATGGTTGATGACGTGCCGGCCGATGAAAAATCAAGACGTGCACAGGAGATCATGGAAGTGCAGCAGGAGATCAGTTTTGAAAAGAACCAGGAAAAAGTAGGGAAGGTATTCAAAGTGCTCATCGATAAAAAAGAAGCGGGCCGCTATTTAGGTAGAACAGAGTTTGATAGTGTGGAAGTAGACAATGAAGTAGTGGTGCACGCGAATAAAAAACTCACCATCGGCGAATTTGTGCAGGTAAAAATTACCAAAGCTTACGATTACGATCTTGAAGGAGAAGTGGTCTGATCATACCGATGCCCGGTAATGCCCGGGTGTTTTACCCGTGATCTTTTTGAATATCCGGTTGAAATGCGAAAGGTTGCTGAACCCCGTTTCATAACAAACCGTTGATATGGGCTGGTCGCCCGCCAATAATAATTTGCAGGCATTGTTGATGCGGATCTCGTTCAGGAAATGCGTATAGGTTTTGCGGGTCCTGGTCTTGAAATACTTGCAGAACGCCACTTCTGTCATATTAGCTACAGCGGCAATCTCTTCCAGCCGGATGGTGCGGTGACTTTCCCTGAATGTATATTCCAGTACGGCATTGAGCCTGCTGCCGTCGAAATCGCGGATAGGTCTTTGTACAACGGCATGGGACAAAGCCGTTGTTTCTTTTTTAGAAGACAGTAGTTTGATCATTTCCATGAACAGGATGACCTTATCCATTTTTTCGGCGCCGGCTATTTGCAGTAATAGATTTCGCAACTGCTCCTGTTTTTTCCCTTTGAAACGATACCCGCCTAGACTGTTCCTGAAAAAAGGAAGGAATGATTTTACTTCTTCCTGCTGCCAGAACAGGCTGCCCAATGTGCTTTCATCAAAGAACAATGTAATGGCTTTGGCTTTCAACTTCTTCTTGAAATACACAGCATCATTCCTGAATACATGTGGTTGGTTGGAGCCGATCACAAACACATCGCCCTCCCTGAACCTGCCTACATAATCGCCGGCAACCAATGTACCATGACTTTCCACCACCAGTGTAAGTTGTATCTCGGGATGCTGGTGAAGATGGTTGTAAAGATGGGGCATGGCATCTACCTGTACACGAATGGCTTCATTGCCCGAACGGGGAATTTTAAAGGGAACGATTTTCATAAAGGGTCCAGGAAGCGATTAATGATCCTAAATTAATTCAATTGTGAAATATTCTTTTTAAAAATGAATAAAATAGTATCAGTATTGATGAATTGCGATCAATAAGCGCTACCCGGTGCGAACTACCTTTGATTCAAATTTTATACGTATGCAGTTTGCATGGAAAGGCGTTTTTCCCGCCATCACTACACAGTTCACCGCAAATGACGGACTGGACCTGCCATTATTCGAAAAGAGCCTGCAGACACAACTGGATGCCGGGGTAGACGGCCTGGTACTGGGCGGCACATTGGGTGAAGCCAGTGTATTGACCACCGATGAAAAAGAAAGACTGGTAAAGTTTACGGTTGACAAAGTGAAGGGTAAGGTGCCGGTGATACTCAATATTGCAGAAGGCAGCACCAGGGAAGCTCTACTGCAATCGGCCTATGCCAAATCATGGGGGGCCGATGGATTGATGTTATTACCTCCCATGCGATACAAAAGTGACGACAGGGAGACCGTGCATTATTTTCAGACCATAGCGGCAGCCACAGACCTCCCTATTATGATCTATAATAACCCGGTAGACTACCGGGTGGAAGTAACGCTCGATATGTTTGGTGAACTGGCTGCCAGCAGCAATATCAACGCAATCAAAGAATCTACCCGCGATGTTTCGAATGTAACCAGGCTGCGCAACCGTTTTGGTAATCGTTACAGCATATTGTGCGGTGTAGATACCATTGCGCTGGAAGAGATGGCATTGGGAGCCGATGGATGGGTAGCCGGATTGGTATGCGCTTTTCCCGCCGAGACCGTAGCCATTTATCGCCTGGTCAAAGCAGGCCGTATCGCAGAAGCCACTGCTATCTATCGTTGGTTCATGCCTTTGCTGGAACTGGATATTCACCCAAAACTGGTACAATACATTAAATTAGCAGCAGCGCAGGCGGGCGTTGGTGCAGAGTATGTACGTGCGCCACGTCTTATTTTGGCAGGAGCAGAGCGTGAGAGGATTTTAAAGATCATCAACGATGGTATCGCATCCCGCCCTGTACTGCCGGATTATTTGCAAATAAAATTGTAATCAAATGAATGCCGCTATCAACCAGGTCATGCAGCAGGCAGCACAAGCATTTGCGGCCTATAAAAAAATACCCGATACAGATAAAGCCCGGTTCCTTGAAACCATTGCTTCTAATATAGAGGCGCTGGGCGACCGTTTATTGAACCAGGCCGCAGCAGAAACCAATCTGCCTTTGCCCAGGTTAACAGGCGAGCGGGGCAGAACCACCATGCAGTTGCGCATGTTCGCGGCCATGCTGCGCGAAGGAAGCTGGGTAGAAGCGTCGATAGATACAGCAGTATCCGATATCCGTAAAATGTTATTGCCATTGGGTCCTGTTGTGGTATTCGGCGCCAGCAATTTTCCTTTCGCTTATTCCACCGCGGGAGGTGATACCGCCAGCGCGTTGGCCGCCGGTTGTCCCGTTGTAGTCAAAGCACACCCGGCGCACCTGCACACTTCTGAAATGGTCAATGAAGCCATTCAGCAAGCCATCACAAGCTGCGGCATGCCCAAACATGTTTTTCAGCACGTAACCGATACTTCATTCGAAGCAGGAAAAAACCTCGTGGAGCATCCGGCTACTGCAGCCGTTGGCTTCACCGGTTCTTATAAGGGTGGGAGGGCATTGTATGATTATGCCATCGCACGGGAAAAACCCATTCCTGTTTTTTCAGAAATGGGCAGCACCAATCCTGTTGTATTCCTGCCGGATGCCATTGCACAAAACGGTGCAGTGCTGGCGAAACAATATGCGGCATCCATTACATTGGGAATGGGACAATTCTGCACCAATCCCGGATTGATGCTGGCCATTGAAACAGATGCCTTACCTGCGTTCATCGATACCCTTCGTGCAGCCATTGAAACAGTAGCTCCCGCTAAAATGCTGCATACAGGCATTCATAAAGCGTATTATGAAAAAATGGAAGCGGCTTTACACGAGCAACACGTAGCAGTGTTACAGCAGGCGGCCGCCGCTCCGCAGGAGATGGAAGCATTGCCCACTGTTGCCATGGTAGACGGTACTACTTTCCTCGCCAACCCTCTGTTGCATGAAGAAGTGTTCGGCCCCTATTCTTTGCTGGTACGATGCAAGGATATGGATGAATTGTTGAAAGTGTGGGTCTCACTGACCGGTCAGCTGACTACCAGTTTAATGGGTACCGATAAAGATTTTACCAATCACCCCGTATTACTCGATACGGCCACTTCTATTGCCGGCAGGATCGTGTTCAATGGAGTGCCTACCGGTGTGGAAGTGTGCCCGAGTATGGTACATGGCGGCCCATTCCCGGCTACTACCGACAGCCGTTTTACAGCTGTTGGCATCAATGCCGTGAAACGATGGGTGCGGCCTGTATGCTACCAGCATTGCCCCCCGGCACTTTTGCCTGAAGCCCTGCAGGAAAGCAATCCTTTGAACATCTGGAGGATGCGCAATGGGGTAATGGGAAAAGAATAAATACGATTTGCTCTTTGATATTGTTATAAGGAAACCGCAGTGCCTTGCTGTCTGTTACGGGATACAAAATACAGGCACACCAACATGGAAAGGAGGAAATAACCAATGAGTACCTGAGGTGCATACGCAAAATAATGCCTGGTGCCAAACCAGTCGCCAGTGTACAGGATAATGCCGATACCCAGTCCGTCTTTCAACAATTCCCACACCCATGCGTAAGTAGCACGGTCCATCAGTTCGGTGAAAGCATATACGTAGAGGAATACAAAACCTCCATAAAGAAACATAGCCGGACTGCCAATCTGCGCGATATTGCCAAAGAGGTAACTGATAAACAATAACAGGATGGACAGTTGCACCCATGACCAGGCGCCCAGTAACATGGAATCATCAGACGCACTGTATTTGGAGAAATGATACACGTCTTCGATTTTATACACAGGGTATCGCTCTGCTACATCTGCCGGACGCCAGCCGGTGGGCATGAACCAGATTCGAAGTTTGTCTTTCCATTGTTTTGCATGCCACGCATCTTTGATCAGTAACCAGAGATGCATGAAATTGATCTTGATGGGATTCCAGGTAGCAGCAGGCCTGGTGATGCCGTATACCGGCTGCACATTTTTCAACTCTTCCTGGTAAGTACCGAACAATTGATCCCAGAAGATAAAAATCTGTCCGTAATTCTTATCGATATATTCTTTGTTGATGGCATGGTGTACCCGGTGATGGGAAGGCGTAACGATAATATATTCCAGCCACCCCATCCGGCCAATATGTTGTGTGTGATACCAGAACTGCGCAAACAAATGCAACGGCGCAACAACTGCTACCACCTGGGCAGGCACGCCCAACAACGCAGCCGGTAACAGGAAAATGGTAAACAGCTTCACAAAGATGGAAATGCTTTGCCTTAAAGCGCAGGCCAGGTTGAACTCTTCGCTGCTATGGTGTATGATATGACTGTTCCAGAAAAAATTGTATTCATGTGCAATGCGATGGCCCCAGTATCCGGCAAAATCAAGTGCCACGAAAGCAATGATATAGGTAAGCAGGGATGAACTGACATGTGTGAATGCAAGATGCGATACCATCCACTGATAACTGATGAGTGCAATGCTCAGTCCCAGCACATCTTTGGTAACATTGGTAATACCGGAACTCAGGCTCGATATCATATCCATATTGCGAACCGTATCCTTTCCTTTGTACCAGCCGTACCATTTTTCAAAAAGTACGAGTGCCAGGAAAGCGGGCATGGCAATCGACAATATTTTTCCGTAGGTTTCCATATAACAATCAGGACATGACAAATTTAAACATCATTGTTCAATAAAAGAATCCATACATGAAGACAGGTCCGGTTGCTTTTAAAAGGCAGGATGCATCGGGTTTGGGTGGACAGTTGTTCCATTGCATCGACGCACATACCTGCGGTAATCCTGTAAGGGTAGTAGCCCAGGGAGGTCCCGTGCTGGAAGGAAAGAATATGAGCGAAAAGCGGCAGTATTTTCTCCGTGAATACGATTGGATACGCAAGGGATTGATGTTTGAGCCGCGTGGGCATGATATGATGAGTGGCAGCATATTGTATCCACCGCACGACCCGCAAAACGATGTGGCGGTATTGTTCATTGAAACGAGTGGTTGCCTGCCTATGTGCGGACACGGTACCATCGGCACCATCACCATTGCCATTGAAGAAGGATTGATTCAACCCCAAACGCCGGGTATCGTACGCATGGAAGCGCCGGCGGGATTGGTGTTGATCTCTTACCGGCAGGAAGGCAATAAAGTAATATCGGTTAAATTAAAAAACGTGCCAGCCTATCTCGATTCGGAAGGGCTGCAGGCCGATTGTCCTGACCTGGGCACATTAACAGTAGATGTAGCCTATGGCGGTAATTTCTATGCGATTGTAGATGTGCAACCTAATTTCCCGGGACTGGAGCATTATACAGCCAGCCAATTGGTAGCCTGGTCGCGCGCGTTGAGAAAAAACATCAATGAAAAATATTCATTTGTTCACCCGCAGGATATTACCATCAACGGATGCTCTCATATCTTATGGGCCGGTGCAGTGCTGGACAAACATTCAACGGCACGGAATGCCGTTTTTTATGGAGATAAGGCCATCGACCGTTCGCCCTGCGGTACGGGCACTTCGGCACGCATGGCGCAATGGTATGCTAAAGGAAAACTAAAAGAAGGAGACCGGTTTGTGCATGAAAGCATCATAGGTTCTACATTTACAGGTACCATCGAAGGGGTAACAACAATCGGTAATAAACCGGCAATTGTTCCTGGCATCGAAGGATGGGCCAAGATATATGGGTATAATACGATCAGCATCGACGCAAACGATGATCCTTATGCCCACGGGTTTCAGGTAATTTAACATCAGATCATAACTTATTAACAAATGCGGATCGTTATCATCGGAGGAGGCATCATTGGTTTAAGCAGCGCTTATTATTTGCAGGCGGGCGGACATGAAGTAACCGTCATTGATAAAACAGATATGAGCAGTAACTGCTCTTATGGCAATGCGGGATATGTTTGTCCCAGTCATTTTACGCCGCTTGCCACACCGGGTATTGTGAAACAGGGGCTCAAATGGATGTGGAATTCTAAAAGCCCTTTTTATGTGCAGCCGAGGCTAAGCCGCAGTTTGATCAACTGGGGTATGCAATTCATGAAAGCTGCTACCCGGCAGCACGTAGAAGATTCAGCCATACCGCTCAGGGATATTGCGATCCTGAGTAAAAAAATGTATGAAGAATGGGCGGCATTACCGCAGTTCAGCTTCGCCTATGAACACAAAGGGCTGTTGGAAATTTTCCAAACGCCTGCAGGCGCAGAACATGCCAAACATGTAGTAGAGAAAGCCCATGAACTGGGGTTGACCGATACAGCTTTGCTGGATTACGATGCATTGCAGGCGATGGAACCACAGACAAAGATCAACGCGCTGGGCGCTGTTTTCTTCCGTTGTGATGCCCATCTTTATCCAAACAAACTGATGCAGCAACTGATAGCCGATCTGAAACAAAAAGATGTGCGCATACAAACCAATGAAGCAGTGATTCGTTTTGAAAATACCAATGGAAACATCACGCAACTGATTACAACAAATGGAGCATACTATGCAGATACGGTTGTGATAGCCGGCGGCTCCTGGAGCCGCGAGCTGGCTGCCAAAATGAATGTGAATATACCATTGGTGCCCGGCAGGGGATATTCGGTTACCCTGGAAGATTCACCTTACCGGCTCAACTATCCCGCCATATTGGTGGAAGGAAGGGTGGCAATGACACCGATGGACGGCAACAAGCTGCGCATGGGCGGAACCATGGAAATTACTTCCACGCAAACGCCTCCTCGCCTCAAAAGGGTACAGGGTATTCTGGATGCAGTGAAAAAGTTTTACCCTGAATTCAATGTGCCAATGCCTGCTGCTGATAAAATATGGTATGGCTACCGGCCTTGCTCGGCCGATGGGTTGCCCTACCTGGGACGCACCAGGCAATGGAAAAATGTGGTACTGGCTACGGGGCATGCCATGTTGGGACTGAGTTTGGGCGCAGGAACGGGGAAATTGGTGAGTGAGGTCGTGGATGAAAAAGCACCGAGTATGGATATCCGGCCATTCAACCCCGACCGTTTTTCCTGATTTCGAAATGGCCTATTACAGGAGCGGAAACGGCAGTTTACAGTAAGTTGTAATTTAGCAGCTTATATGAACCATACCTCCACCCGTATACCATACGAGCGCACCGGATATTTTACGAAGATCGTTTCGGATTATCTTAACCAATCCGCCTCCCTGCAGCCTTTTTATAAACACAATGCCAATCTCGAAGGCATACAGCAAGCCATACATGAGCGGCAGGCTTTTGATACACCGCGTGCTTTGCTGGTAGAAACCCTGCAAGCGCAATACAAAGGGTTACCGGTAACGGAAAAACTCCAGCAGCATATTGCATCACTGGCATCAAACAATACTTTTACTGTTACTACAGCCCATCAACCCAATATATTTACCGGTCCGCTTTATTTTATTTATAAGATCATGCATACGGTCCGGCTGGCAGATGAATTATCACAACAACTGCCTCAATACAAATTCGTGCCTGTTTACTATATGGGCAGTGAAGATGCGGATCTCGATGAGTTGGGATACCTCAACCTGGGCGGACAAAAGCTGGTTTGGAATACCCGGCAAACAGGCGCCGTAGGGAGGATGAAAGTAGACAAAGAGCTCACGAAAGTATTACATGCCATCGAAGGGCAGATAGCCGTGTTATCCAAAGGAAAAGAACTGGTGGCTTTATTTAAACGGTGTTATACGGGAGGAAAGACGATACAACAGGCAACACTGGAATTGGTAAACGAGCTCTTCGGCGCTTATGGTGTAGTGGTGCTGGTACCCGATCATGCCAAACTGAAATCGGCTTTTCGTTCAGCAGTGGAAAAAGAATTGCTGGAAGGTTTTTCCCATCAAAAAGTAGCAGCAACCATTGCTTCGTTGGGTAAGCACTATAAAGTGCAGGCCGGTGGAAGAGAGATCAACTTATTTTACCTGCTGGATGATAAGCGTGAACGGATAGAACGGAGTGGGGATGGATATGAAGTAAAGGCGCTTGGATTGCAATTCAGCAAAGAGGCTATCCTTGCTGAACTGGACGCACATCCGGAACGTTTCAGTCCCAATGTGATCCTGCGCGGCGCTTTCCAGGAAACCATATTGCCCAACATTGCATTCATTGGCGGAGGCGGAGAGTTGGCTTATTGGTTGGAATTGAAAGACGTTTTTGAAGCCATAAAGGTTCCTTATCCTGTATTGGTACTGCGTAATTCCTTTTTGCTGATGCAGCGCGAGCAGGAGCAGAAACTGCAAAAGCTTGGCTTTGACCCTGCCGCACTTTTCAATACAGAACAGAACCTGGTGTATGAGCTGGTGATGCGTGAATCGAATGTGAAGCTTTGTCTTACAGACGAGTTGAAAGAAGCAGCGGCCTATTACGAAAAACTCAAGCAACTGACAGGTGCCATTGATGCAACATTGAAGCAACATGTGGAATCGCTGGAAGTAAAAGCGGTAAAGCGCCTGAAAGAACTGGAAAAGAAAATGCTGCGCGCAGAGAAGACCAAATTCGAGGCGCAGCAAAAACAGATTGCCAAACTCAAACAGGATCTGTTTCCCAACAACAGTTTGCAGGAACGTGTGCAAAATTTTGCCACCTGGTATGCAACTTACGGCCCCCAATGGTTACAGATGATCTATGAAGTTTCGGAGGGATTTCCGAACAACTTTACGATCGTTGCATACGAATAACCATGCAGCAATTATTTCGCTTCTTTGTTTAATGCATCAACTGACTGAGCAAAAGATAGCGATTGCGATGCATTTCTGTTTGAGCGGCTGTATGTACGTCAATATGCATGACTGCAGCCGGTACTCCTTTCTGTACAGCAGGCCAGGCAGGTACCTCTTCTCCGTTGGGATTTCCTGATTTGATAAAGTGCACAAAATAACTTTGCAGGATGGCAGACACTTTGTAATCTTCCGGTTGCCAGGCGAATACTTTATTGGTGGGCAGGTTTCCCATGGCATATTCGATTTCGGCAGAATGTACAGCGCCTCCTTTGGCTCCGGGCCTGGGCCGTGCATAAAGATAACGGTATACCGGTTGGGAGGAAGTGCTGTGCAGATCGGTCCATTTCCAGGTACTGAATCCGATGAAGCGGTCGCCTGCCAGGTCGGTAGCTGCCTGTGTCAGTTCCTCAGGCGTGTTTGCCTGATAAACATTCAATATGGCTGTTGCCTGGTCGCCGTATAATTTTTGTACTGCTTTGGCGAAGTTCTCTTTTGTAAGGGTGTCTTTGCCCATCAGTGCGCGGTAATTCATTTCTTCTGAATTCCATCCGGCCAGCAGCGGAACCTTTGCCTGTTCGCCGGCGCTGTATATTTTGAGAGGTGATTTTGGGAAAAAATATCCGTCTATCGTTATACGGAATAATTCCCACTCATGGCCGGCTGCCGCTTCCAGCAGCTTGTCCGCCGGCAGGTTGCGCAATGCTGCCAACGAACCCGCGCCCGCCATGCTCGCAAATTTCAGTCCGCTTTGTTCTGCATCAGCCAGCGATATCGGCGATAGCGTGCCCAGCAATGAACCACTTTCACCAATGGCTCCTGCGATCAACTGTTTGGATAATGGCGATGCCATCTGTGCGCTCACTGAAATGGAGCCTGCAGATTCACCGGCAATGGTTACCCTATGCGGATCGCCGCCAAAAGCAGCAATATTATGCTGTACCCACTGCAAGGCGGCGCTTTGATCTAACAATCCATAATTACCCGAAGCATGGTGCGGCGATTCTTTGGTTAGGTCAGGGTGGGCAAAGAAACCAAACACATTGAGCCGGTAGTTGACGGTAACAGTTACGATCCCGTTGCGGGCCATGCTCTCTCCATCGTAACGAGGCTCGGAGCCATCGCCACCCATGAAACCACCGCCAAAAAAATACACTAATACCGGCAAATGCGCTTTGCCGGCCGTTTTAGCCGGCGTCCATACATTGAGGTAAAGGCAGTCCTCACTCATTCCATTGGAACGAAACACCATATCGCCAAACAACCCGCGCTGCATGGCCCTGGGTCCGAACTGGTCTGCTTTGCGCACGCCTTCCCATTGCCTCACCGGCTGTGGCTCCCTCCAGCGGAAAGCTCCCACCGGAGGTGCGGCATAAGGAATACCTTTAAAAATATACACACCGGATGCCTCTATGCCCTCCAGCACACCATTGGCAATGGTTACCCTGGGCGAAGATGGCAGCGGACGATCGGTTTGTGCAAACAATTGGATTACGCCGAAAGAACTGGTCAGCAGGAATGATATTATTTTTCTCATGGCTCTTGATTACTTTAGATAAAATGGAGTATGATCTTACCCTAAGATAAAACGAAAAAGCTTTCCTAAAACAGGTCATCGGCCATATGATCATTTTATTGTAACTTGATTGGCAATTTTGTTGACCACGCTATGAAAATACAAATTCGTTTTTTTGACCGGCCGCACCTGTTACGCACAGCAGGCTGTGCAATATTGTTCCTGCTCAGTGGATGCTCTAAAGGGCAGCCTGCTTCCAATGCTACTTCCAATCCCAATCCAGGCACGGGTGGCAGCACTAAGACTTATCAGTTGGTTTGGGCCGATGAGTTCAATGGCACCAGTCTGGATAGTACCAACTGGGTATTTGATATTGGGGGTAATGGTTGGGGAAACAATGAACTGGAATACTATCAGAAAGCAAATGCAACCGTAGTTGATGGCAACCTGGTGATCACTGCTAAAAAAGAAACAGTAGGTAATAACCCATACACTTCATCCCGGTTGAAGACGCAAGGAAAACAAAGTTTTACTTACGGCAGGATCGAAGCCCGTATCAAAATGCCGGTAGGACAGGGACTCTGGCCTGCTTTTTGGCTGCTGGGCACCAACATTAGTTCAGTAGGTTGGCCCAAATGCGGTGAGATAGATATCATGGAACACATCAATGCCGACAGTCTTATTTATGGTACGGCGCATGCTTATGATAATGGGCAGCATGTATCTTCCGGGGATAAAATGCTTTCTTCACCTGCCACTTATCATGTGTATGATGTGGAATGGGATGCGTATTCCATTACATGGCATATCGATGGTACACTGTACCACACTGTTAATCTCAACAGCAATATCAACAGTACCGGCGCTTTTTTCAATCCCTTCTTTATCATCTTCAACCTGGCGGTAGGAGGCAATTGGCCCGGTAGCCAGATAGATGATACCCGTATACCTGCCAGTATGTATGTAGACTATGTACGAGTATATCAGTTGAAATGATGCACGCAGTTAATTGACCGAATAAGTAAGGGTGAGATAATAAAATCCGCCCACCAGTGGTCCGACCAGGATAGAATAATAGTAATGGTTCAGCACATTACTGGCTCCTATTTTAACGTCGAGCGAAGGTTTCGGGAAAAAATAGCGAACCATGCAATCCATGTTGAATATTGCAGGTACGTCTCCGTTTATCAAAAATGATTGCCAGTAATAGGTCGATTGGTATTTACCTGTGATACTAAATCCCAGGTTCTTGTACACATGCGTACCATTGATGCCTGCATTCACCATCCATTGAGGTGTGTTGAAGCCATCTTCCAGCCCGTCGTTCTGCTGGGTTCTTTTCAATGCCTGGTAACTCGCATTGGCTTGCAATGCGTAGCGGTTACTGAGCAGGTAACGCAGGTCTGCAGCTACACCATAATTGTGTACCTGGGTTTTAGAATTGGTCCAGAGTCGGTAGCGATCCTGTTTGTTTTTATCATACAGGTCTGTGGGTATTTGTGCAGTGTCCTGCGTGTGCGGGATACTGCCCTCGATCTGCGCAATGAAATTGGAATAAAGATTATAGTAAGCATCTGCATCGATCTGCAACCTGTTATCGGCCAGCATACCCCGGTAGCCGACCTCGAAAGAATGCATTTGCTCAGGCTTCATATAAGTATACGTATTGCGTTGAAGCAACCCCTTGTTTTTTTCAATAGCCGCGGCTGTAGTAAGTCCCTCTGTGTTCACGTCTTTGTTCACTGCCGTACGGAACGCATCGATGGAACTCTTCAGCCAGGTATTTTCAAAGATGCCGTTCGACATCACTTTCAATCCACCAACGCGTTTTACGCCCCCGCTGTTGATATTGGAAAACCCTTCGAATATGCTGGGAAAGCGATATCCATCCTGGTAAGAGAAGCGGATAAAATCAGAAGGAGATAAAGCATATACCGCCGTTAAACGGGGATTCCATTTCAAATTAAAATATTCATACTGACTGGCTCGCAGCGCAGCACTTAACTGTAGTTTGTTATGCAGGAAATTTTGTGCAACGTGTACAAAAAAGTCATAACTGGTATAGTTCAATGAGTGGCCGGGATTTGTAGGATTGATGAAATAATTACCATCGGGTACAATGATATAATCACGGAAATCGCCGCCTAATTGCAGTTGGTAATGTGTATGCATCCATTTTCCCAGGTCGAGGGTAGCTTCTGTATGCAAGAGGTTGGCCCTTACCTGCAGTGCAGCGCCAGAGTCCCAATTATTGATGGTCTGCAGTTTACCGAGTTGTTCATTGAAAAAAGAAGTGCCGGGCTGTGGTCTTCCCAGGTCGGCCTGTCCGCGCGCCAAATGATGTGCGGTGGCCACATCATTGCCGGCAGCTATCGCTGAGTTATAAGCATTCGTATAATCGCTGAACCATTGTGTATTGTTTTTAAAGTCGGCATCCATGTTTTCTGCCATCGAGCGCAGGTTATAAGAATGCCCCGTGTTCTCTGTGTTGATATAGGCCCTGGCTTGTACCAGGTTGCTCTGCATCTGAAGGATGTGTTGTTGCAGTGAATAGTCTTCCAGCCTGAACCGGTTGGATCGTTGGTATACATTATTCAATAAAGCGCCCCGGTAAGTATAGGTGAACAGGGTATGATCGTTCGGTTTGTAGTACAACGATGCATCGCCCTTCCAGTTGCGCAGGTGATAATCCGTCACCTCTTTTTCAAAATAACCAGTTCTGGCCACTACATAGTTCTTGCCGCCAAGGGCCAGTGTTTTCTGGTTGGGCGATTCGTTGCCATAACCATTGACAGGGTCATAAGCAGGGTTGTCATTGCCCAGCAGGCGAGTAGTCTGGTTAGCATTCGGATTAAGATCGTTCCGGTTGTCGGCAATCCAGTCATAACCCTGCATCCACCCTGCATTGAGTTTGAAAGCCCATTTGCCTGCCCATGATTTTGCCCATCGTATCTGCGATTCGTTGAACAGTTGAGCCGGTATATGATTGGGGTCGCCGATATGATTCATTCCTGTCTGTTGTTGAAAGCTCAGTCCCGGTGCAGTGAACGGATCTTTGGTGTTGATATTGAGTAGTCCGTTAGTAGCATTCATCCCATAAAGCGCGGATGCTACGCCCTGGATGATCTCTATATGATCAATGTCCAGCTCGCCGGGGCACAATACATTGGCAATGGGCGCACCGATATGTGGCGACTGGTTATCTATATTGTCTACCAATTGCACAAAACGCACATTGGTGGTATTGGAAAACCCTCTTGTGTTCAACACTTTAAATCCCATACTGGGAATGATGAGTTGCACCCCTTTCATGTTGCCGATCGCATCGTAAAAAGAAACAGCCGGTGATTGCTGCACCTGTGCATTTGAAAGTTTGGAGACACTCACTGGCGCCGTTAATATTTTTTCCGATATGCGCGACGCGGTTACTACTACTTCCTGTAAAAGATGTACCCTGGGAAAACTATCTGCAGGAAGCGGCTTTTGATCCTGGGCTGTAGCAATGGTACAAATGAAACAACATAAACCGATAAGGTGCCCGAAGTATAATAATTGATTATTACGTGGGGAAAAAAGACGCATATCTTTTAAATTTTAGATTACACGTCAAACTTGTTATTCCAGTCGCCTTTAAGTTTCTTTACTTTGCCCGATACTTCATCGTTCATTTCAGCTTTATAAGTATCCAACGCGGTAGCCACATCGCGGTTGGTGCTGCCAATGATCTGTGCAGCCAGGATACCGGCGTTCTTGGCAGCATTTAATGCTACGGTAGCAACCGGAACACCATTGGGCATTTGTAATATGGAAAGCACGGAATCCCATCCGTCGATAGAGTTGGAAGATTTGATGGGAACGCCGATCACCGGTAAACTGGTGAGCGCTGCTACCATCCCCGGTAAGTGTGCGGCACCTCCTGCACCGGCAATGATCACGCGCAGGCCCCGCTCCCTGGCAACAGTAGCATATTCCACCATACGCAGCGGCGTGCGATGAGCGGAAACGACTGTTAATTCAAAAGGAATATCAAATCGTTTGAGTACATCGGCGGCGGCCTGCATAATGTGCAGGTCGCTGTCGCTGCCCATGATGATGCCTACAAGGGGAGAAGGTGTTGTCATATTGCTGTTGATAACAATTGCAAGATACTCGATTTTATGGTATGCATTCTACAGCAATGTGCCATGCATGATAAGAAATGCTACGCTGAAATAAATGATCAGTCCGGTTACATCTACCAAAGTAGCCACAAAGGGCGCCGATGATGCGGCAGGATCGGCGCCTACTCTTTTCAGTGCCAGTGGCAGCATAGAGCCGGCAAGGGTGCCCCATAAAACCACACCCAGCAAGGCAAAGGCAACGGTGGTGGCGATCAGCAGCCAATGCTGTCCATAGTTATAAAAATGGAAACTCTGCCACAAAAAGATGCGGAGGAAACCCACAATGCCTAAGATGATACCCAGTGTTAATCCGGATACGATCTCTTTCCGCATCACATACCACCAACTGCTGAACTTCACTTCACCGAGCGCCATGGCCCTGATGATGATGGATGATGCCTGTGAACCGGAATTGCCACCGCTGGAAATGATCAGGGGAATGAAGAGTGATAATACAACAGCCCTGCTGATCTCTCCTTCGAAATGCCCCATTGCAGTAGCGGTTAACATTTCTCCCAGGAACAGGATGATCAGCCATCCCGCTCTTTTTTTGATGAGATTTACAAAAGATATCTGTGTATAAGGCTCGTCGAGTGCTTCAGAACCGCCTATCTTCTGTATTTCCCTTGTATTCTCGGTTTCTGCCAAACGCAATACGTCGTCGATCGTTACAATGCCAATGAGTACGCCCTTTTCATCGGTTACGGGCAATGCAAACCGGTTATTCTTCTGGAATATTTCAATGACATCTTTTTGCCGGTCGGTCACTACCAGGTTCAGGAATTTATTATCCATCACCTCGCTCACTTTTTTGCTTGGTTCGACAAATAAAAATTCACGTATCCGGATATCATCAATCAGCACACCGTTGTCATCTACCACATAGATCACATTTACAGTTTCGGAATTCTGACCGTGTAATTTGATGAAATCAAATACCTGCTGTACCGTCCAGTCTTTTTTCACCGCTACATAATGCGGCGTCATGAGCCTGCCTACGGTTCCTTCTTTGTAACCCAGCAATTGCAGGGTGATGCTTCTTTCGGCCGGACTCAACAGTTTGATCAGTTCATTCACAGTGCGGCTGGGAAGTTCCTCCAGGAAAGCGGTACGGTCGTCGTCGGGAATCGCATTGAGCAGTCGCGCCGCTTTTTCGTGGTGCATGCCGCGAATCAGGTCCTGCCTGGTTTTGAAGCTGAGTACTTTGAAGGCTTTGATAGCAGTATATTCATTCAATGCATCAAATACTTTTGCCTGGTCCTGGTCTTGCAGTTTGTTCAGTATGGATAAGACCTCCCCAAATTTCATGTGCTCCAGCTCTTTCTTTAACTGTGCATCATTGCTGTTGCGGATGCAGGATCTGATTGTGTTGAAATGATTCATAAGCCCTGTTTTACAGCATAAATTAACGGGAAAGTTAACATCATAAGACAATTGGCATGCCAGTTTATGTGTGCTGGCACGGGCTTTGGGGATTGCTTAACAATTGCATAATAAACCTTTCCCACTGGCCATTGTCAGTAAATAAGAGCAAGTAGCAAATTTTAAATCGTATGTTATGAAAACGATGACCCTGGCAATGATTTTTGGAATGGCGGCACTTAGTTCTTGCGGACCGTCTATTCAATCTACCGATGTTGATTACCATGTTTCGGCCTCGGTTGGTTATGGTACATTTTACGACGCCCTCAGTCCATATGGCCGCTGGTTCGATTACCCCGGCTACGGACGTGTATGGGCACCAAGCGTGGAAATAGGATTCAGTCCCTATGCTACCAATGGCCACTGGGTATATAGTGCAGACGGATGGGTGTGGGCTTCGGGCTATAGTTGGGGATGGGCCCCCTTCCACTACGGACGTTGGCTTTATGATGGTCCTTATGGATGGATATGGGTTCCGGGCAGTGAATGGGCGCCTGCCTGGGTAACCTGGGGCAGCTACAATGGTTATTATGGATGGTCGCCGATGGTGCCGCATGGTGGGGTATCTGTTTCTGCCTACTGGAATTTCGTTCCGTCTCAACATATTAACCAGGTTAATGTAAATAATTACATCGTTCACAACAATACTACTGTAGTAAACAACCTGACCAAAAATGTAACCATCATCAATAACAATAATTATTATTCAGCTGGGGATAACAGGCAGGTATCAGGAAGAGCGGTGTATAACCGCGGACCGGAAGTGCGTGAAGTAGAGAAAGCAACAGGGCAACGTATCAATCCGATTGTTGTGCAAACAACCGGAAAACCGGGAGAGCAACTGAACGACAGGCGCCTGGCCATTTACAGGCCGGTGATCAGGGAAGGTATTACTAAGCAGCAGCCGGTAACCAATCAACCTGTACAGAATAAACAGGTAACACCGGTTCAGCCACAGCAAAACAATCCTGTATCAACACCGCCACAACAGGAGAGAAAGTATAACCCGGTAACGCAGCAAACGCCGCCGCAGCAACAACAGGATAATAGAAAATATAACTCCATACCACAACAAGCGCCTCGCCAGGAGAGAAGAGTAGACCCGGTTCCTCAGCAGGACAGAAGAATATACGATCCCCAGTCCAGGGAACAGGGAAGAAGATATTATCCGGTACCCCCGGCTGCTCGCCAGCAGCAGGATAACAGGAGATATGCGCCAGCACAGTCTCCGCAGCAGGAGAGAAGGTATAACAGAATGCCGCAACCCGCACCATCGGGTAACGGGCAGGGCCGCGGCAATGAAAACGATACAAGAAAAAGCAGGAAAAAAGACGATCGATGATCGGTTACCGGCTAATGGCATAAGCAGCAACACTCCGTAATATGGGAGCCGCTTTTGCTTCCTGGACTGTTACCCTTATACGGTCGGTTTCTTTTCCTTCGAATGAGGCAATTTTTTTACGGCCGATGGTGGTGCCGGTAAACACTTTTTCGTACTGCCCGTTTTGATACAACTCAATGGTAAAAGCAGCTACCCGTTGACCGTACCGGATCATTTCTTCCAATACCAATGTGTTCACCAATGTTTTATTGGGAAGCCTGAATTCCAATTGTGCATCGTTGGCCCGGTGGGATATCCAGTAAGTTTGGATGTTGTGATCGGTGAGGTATTTCAATTGCTTTTCATCACCTGCATTGGTGCTGATGGAAGCGCCTTCGAGCAGATCGTGTTGAAAGGCCTGCTTGCGTAATTGAAGGAATCCCATGAGCGACGCAGAGTCGGCGTCGGCGATCTTTCCGCGTGTATCGGGCGGTACGTTGAGCAACAGGTTGCCGCCATTACCTACGGATTTGAGGTAGATATTGAAAAGCGTTTGAGGAGATTTTACTTTGCTATCTTCTGAAGCACGGTAAAACCATCCCGGCCTGATAGAGACATCGGCTTCGGCGGGTATCCAGTTTTTACCGTTCCTGTTTCCCTGGTTCAGCGTATCATTGGGCGGAGCGCCGTGGCCTCTTTTAAAACCAGCCGTGTCCAGCAGGTTCCAGTTGGTATTGCCAATGATGCCTCTTTCATTACCGATCCAGCGAACACTGGGGCCGATATCGCTGAATACGATCAACTGCGGTTGCCATTTAAAAACAGAATCCTGGAATCTTTTGAAATCGTACACTTGTTTTTTGCCATTGGGGCCTTCACCATTGGCGCCATCCCACCAGAGTTCAAAATATTTGCCATAGCCGGTGAGCAATTCTTTCATGGTAGAAAGATAAACATCGTTGTATGCAGCCGTACCATAAGCAGGATGGTTGCGATCCCAGGGAGAAATGTAAACGCCCATTTCAATACCTTCCTTCTTACAGGCAGCAGCCAGCTCCTTTATCACATCGCCCTTGCCATTGCGCCATTTACTTTCCCGAACGGTATGTGTGCTGAATTTACTGGGCCATAAACAAAAACCATCGTGGTGTTTGGCGGTGATGATGATGCCTTTGGCGCCGGCCTTTTTGGCGATCCTTGCCCATTGCACACAGTCAAGATCGGTGGGGTTGAAAACATTGGGATCTTCTTTGCCATCTCCCCATTCTTTATCGGTAAAAGTATTCGGACCGAAATGCATGAACAGGTAAAATTCTTTTTCCTGCCATTTCAATTGTTTTTCTGTGGGAACAGGTAAAACCGGCTGGATATGTTGTGCGTGAAGCAGGTTTGTTTGGAAGGCCAGACCTGCTAACAGGCTTGCTATGATAAATGATTTGATGCGATTGGTCATGATTATTGTTTGCAATGGTGCAAACAATAATAACCATTTTTTGACAGTGATTTACAATGCAACAACAATTGTTTTTGCGCAAACGATTGTCAGGCCAGTTGCCGTTTGTACAATTGCACCGTATTCTCGAATCCCAGGTAAATGGCATCGCAAACAAGCGCATGGCCGATGCTTACTTCGTCAAGAAAAGGGATATGCTGTTTGAAGTATTTTAAATTGGTCAGGTCGAGGTCGTGCCCTGCATTAAGGCCCAGTTTCAGCTCTTTGGCGCGGTTGGCTGCATGTACATAAGGTGTAACTGCCTCGAGGGAATTGCCTGAAGCAAAAGCGCTGGCATAGCCTTCTGTATACAGTTCTACGCGATCGGTGCCGGTGAGTGCGGCGCCTTCTACCATTTCTATTACCGGGTCTACAAAAATGGAAACACGAATGCCGGCCTTCTTGAAAACACCAATGATATCGATGAGGTAATCTTTGTGTTTGATGGTGTCCCATCCGTGATCGCTGGTGAGTTGTCCCAGCGCATCGGGAACCAGCGTTACCTGGTGCGGTTTGGTTTCGAGTACCAGGTCAATAAATTTCTGTTCGGTGGGGTTGCCCTCGATATTGAATTCGGTGGTGATGATCTCCCGGATATCACGCACATCCTGGTAACGGATATGACGCTCATCGGGCCG
Source organism: Asinibacterium sp. OR53 (assembly GCF_000515315.1). Taxonomy (NCBI): domain Bacteria; kingdom Pseudomonadati; phylum Bacteroidota; class Chitinophagia; order Chitinophagales; family Chitinophagaceae; genus Asinibacterium; species Asinibacterium sp. OR53. Next base: position 3,314,733 of record NZ_KI911562.1, on the reverse strand, counting down.
TGGATGCACGGTCACTCCATCGGCGCCAAATTGCTGGGCATTGATGGCAGCCCTTAATACATCGGGGTTATTGCCACCGCGGCTGTTGCGCAAAGTGGCGAATTTGTTGATGTTTACACTCAGCTTCGTCATACCGCAAAGATACCGAACTATAGCATGAAATTAACCAGGTTGCGTTGCCCGCCTTTACCCCAGTCACCCATTGCTTTTTGCAAAGTGCTCAGGAAGTTTTTGTAATCTGTTTTTTTCAACCTGCCTGGTGGAGGTGGCACCAGTTTATCAGTCTTGGGTGTTTCCAATTCTAATTTGGTGGCCATAATGGTAATATTCAGTCTTGGGATGGCAATACCCAGGATCATGCCAGGCAGGTTGGTGAAACAAAGTGGTCCGCCGCTGACGGGTATTTGGTCGGTATAAAAAGCGATCACATACACGGAATCCATGATAATACCTGCTGCTTTGCGGCATTCAAAGCCAGCAATATCGCGGGTTTCATTGAAGATGCGCCAGTTTATCTTCCGGATAGAATCGGAGAGGAGGAATTTTGAATCAAATACAGTTTGCTTTTTAACAAAAGTGCCATGCTCCAGATCGCTATAAATGACGTCTTCAGTATTCTTATCATCGAACCAAAAGGGAACTTTAGTGTCTGAGTCTTTTCCTTTTTCATAAAGCGTCTTTCCATCTCTGAAAGAAAGGTTGGAATAACTGGTTACAAATTTTGGGAATTTGTCTTTCATATTTTCAAACCAGGGATAAGCAATTTCAATCTCTTTCTGGAGATTCAATTTCTTTTCAAATTCTATTTTTCCTGACTGAATAAACTGCGTTTGGGCATGAGTATAAGCGATGCTTGTAACGAATATTAGGGCCAATAACAATGTCTTTTTCATATACTGGTAATTAGTTGTCAGAAGTTTTTTTATTCTTATTGAATTTCCATCTTAGTGACAACATTGCATAACGTTGCACAGTCGTATACGTATTTTCTGAAATGAAGTTACTGGTAATACTTCTGTTAAACCCTATACGTTGGTTAAGAATGTCATTTACTGAAAGAATAACTGAAATGTCCTTTTTGGGTATGATCTTATTTTCAACAGACGCGTTCCAGATAACCCAGTTATTCGTGTTATCGGAAGGGTTTAATTTTTGTTTGTAACTGGCTTCAGCATTAGTATTGAACAACCAGTTTTTGATCATGAAATAGCCGAAATTCATGCGGATATTCTGTGTCCAATATTCAGTAACAGCAGTCTTATTGATTGATGAAGCGGAATGATTATAGGCAGGCCCATAAGTAATGTAAAACTCAAATTTTTTATCTACATAGCGGCTAATGCTTATGGATGGCGAGACGCTGAAGTTTTTAGTAGTATTGTCAATACCGTTAACGAAGTTTTTATATTGGCCGCCGTTGATACCTGGCGATAATCCGATGGACAGCTTCATTAGTTTAATTTCTTTACTGAAATTCATCCAGACACCATAATTATAATTGCCATCTACATTGACTGTCTGGTTGATTCTTCTACCTTGTTTGTCAATAATACTTCTATTGCTAAAAGCATTTTGATTAATATTAAAGTAGCTATAGAGATACACACTGCGTTTTGAAATAACTTTGAAGTTGGAATATCTTATGTCGAAGTTATGATTGAATGCGGGCTTGAGGCCAGGGTTTCCAACAGTGATGTTTAATGGGTCAATATTATTCAGAATGGGTTGTAGTTGAGAGAGGGTAGGTTGCTGTGTATTACCATTATAATTAAGGAAAAGATTGCTTGTTTGAGTGATCCGCCAGCTAAAATTAGCAGATGGAAAATAATTGATGAAACTTCTGGCAAAGGAAGAATCTTTATATATGTTGGTTTGCTTAAGAGAAAGATCCTGAATAGCTAATCCGGCCCTTAGGTTGATCTTTTTATAAATATAATTCCAAGTGAAACCACCGCGATGGGCGAAATTGTCGTACCTGAAATGATTGCTGTAGAGTTGGTTAAGGGAGTCGTATTTACCGCTTCCTCTTTCAAACGAACGGGAATTCTGCTCGCTGTTACTGCTGTTAAATGTATAGTTTAAATTAATTGAAGTCCTTTTAGTCAGAGGTTCCAGATAGCTGATCGTTGCCTGGGTATTGATCACTGTGCTAGCATTGAGTTTTCGCTGATCAATAAGTTGTGTGGAATCTATGCTCCCATTTGTATAATACTGGGTCTTATTGTACAAATAGCCGTCGGAATTGATGGTATTTTCTCCTATACCTGCACTGAAAGTCACCGAACGTGTGCCGGCTTTGTTCAATTTGCGTTTGAGAAACATATCAGCCCTGAGATTACTATTGTCTCCGGATGAGTAGTGATTGCGAAAACTGTTATTGATAAGGGCCTGCTTGCTGTTCAGGTATTCACTGGTACGGGTGGCATTCTGGTCATTTCTGCCCCAGCTTCCCCTTGCGGTAATAGATAGGGTAGTAGCTGAATCAAGATTCAAATCTTCTTTGGTACTGATACGATGCCGCAAGCGACTACCCTTCATGTGTTCATCCTGGTTGTTGTAATACACAGAATCGGGCAAAATATAAGTAGAGCGGGTGTAACTGTCTCCTGACAGGAACTGGTGATTATACCCATAGTTACTAGCGGTGCTGCTTTTGAGCTTTCCGAATTTATCATTATACATGAATGCCAATTGCTGTCCCTCAGGAATTCCTTTGGCATTCCAGGTATTAAACTCGTCGGTCTCAAAATTAAAAGACATCATACCTCCATCTACACCTACACTCAAATTCCCATAATCTTGCATTTCTTCCCAACTCATATTATTGTTCCCTGTTCTGTCGGCAGTCAGGTAAGCTCCCATTTTTTTGGTGCTGGTGAAACGATTGGCTGTAAGCTTTGCCTGGTAATATTGCTTGAAATCACTACCGGCTTCCGCTTTACCAAAGTATCCTTTCTTGGCATCTTCCTTCATCACCAAATTGATGGCTTTCTGTTTCTGCCCATCGTCGATGCCGGTGAGCGTGGCCTGGTCGCTTTTCTTATCAAATACCTGCACCTGCGCCACATCTTTTTTATTCAGGTTCTGTGTGGCCATAGTGGGGTCATCGCCAAAGAATTCATCTCCATCCACATATACTTTTTGCACTTTTTGCCCTTGTGCAGTGATCTCTCCCTTGCTGTTCACCGAAATACCCGGCAATATTTTCAACAGGTCTTCCACTGTAGCATCGGGCCGCATCTTGAAACTATCGGCCATGTAAATGGTGGTATCTCCTTTGATGCGTATAGGAGCCACGGTTTGCCGAACGATCACTTCCTGCAACAGATGAGCTTTGGTATTGAGCGGTATCAACCCGAAATCATAAGGGGTTTGCCCATTCAATGATAAGGTGTCGATCATTTCCACATACCCAGGGTAAGTGACCATCACTACATAATGCCCGGCAGGCATGCCCTTCAATTCAAAATGCCCCTTACTATCTGCCCTGGCAAAGCCCACCAGGGTAGAGTCATTCGAATGCAGCAAACTCACCACGGCGTGTTCCAGGTTTTGCCTGGACACCGTATCGGCAATCCTTCCTTTCACTACAGATTGTTGTGCATAGGAAACAGAAAAAAAACAAGTAAAAAGTAATAAAAGTAAAAGCGTTAGTTTTTTCATATTTTTCATAGCAGATTGTAAAGTGAGATGCGACGCAGTGCAAAATCCATAAATATGTTATAAAACTAAAAAAATAGTTGTTAATTAATGTTAAAAAATTTCATAATTTAACAAAGGCTTGATATACGGTCAAATGAGTTGATGAATGCAATTGATAAGAAAGCCTAATTGCCCTAAAGTTGGAAAGCACATGAAAAAAAAATACGAAGACATCCATTTTGTGGAGACTGCACAGCCTGTGTGGAATTATTCATTGTTCACCGATGAAGACATCCGTAATTTCCAACAGGGCACTCATTACCGGCTCTATGAATTGTTTGGCAACAAGCAATTGACGGTATTAGATATCCCCGGTACTTATTTTGCCGTATGGGCGCCCAACGCTACCTATGTGAGTGTTACGGGGTATTTCAATCAGTGGAATAAGGAATCACATCCTTTGAAAGTACGCCTCGACCATTCCGGTATCTGGGAAGGATTCATTCCCCATCTGAAACAAGGAGAGGCTTATAAGTATCATATACACGGATTCAAAGGCGTTCGGCTGGATAAGGCAGACCCCTTCGCACATTTTGCCGAACTGCGTCCCTATACAGCATCCATCACCTGGCAAACCCACTACGAATGGTTAGACACCCAATGGATGAAAGACCGTAAGAAGAACAATGCATTAACAGCGCCTTTCTCTGTATACGAAGTACACCTGGGCAGTTGGATGCGGCCCGATAAATACAATGAAGATTCTTATAACAGTTATCAACAGTTGATAGAAAGACTGGTACCTTATGTACAGGAAATGGGCTTTACCCATATCGAGCTCATGCCCGTAATGGAATATCCGTACGATGGCAGTTGGGGCTACCAGGGCACGGGATATTTTGCGCCCACCTCTCGCTTCGGATCGCCGCAGGATTTTGCCGCGCTGGTAGATGCCTTTCACCAGGCCGGTGTTGGTGTGATACTGGATTGGGTGCCTTCTCATTTTCCTTACGATGCGCATGGGCTATTCATGTTCGATGGAACACATACTTATGAGTATGCCGACATGCGCAAGGGATACCATCCCGACTGGAACTCCTATGTATTCAATTACAAAAGGGGAGAAGTGAAATCTTTTCTCATCAGCAGTGCACGATTCTGGTGCGATCGTTTCCATGTGGATGGATTGCGCGTAGATGCGGTAAGCTCTATGCTGCGGCTCGAATACAGCAGGAATGAAGGACAGTGGGAACCCAATGAATTCGGTGGAAATGGTAACCTGGAAGCCATCGCTTTCATCAAAGACCTGAATGAAACACTCTATCGCGATTTTCCAGATGTGCAAACCATTGCAGAAGAAGCCACAGACTGGCCCAAGATCAGCCGGCCTACTTATGAGGGTGGCCTTGGCTTTGGTATGAAATGGATGATGGGATGGATGCACGACACGCTCGACTATTTCAAGATGGACCCGGTGTTCAGGCAGTTCCACCAGGATAAGTTTTCGTTCAGTATGATGTATTTCTATGATGAACATTTCATGTTGCCGTTGAGTCACGATGAAGTAGTGCATGGTAAAAGCCCGATGATATATAAGATGCCGGGCGATGAATGGCAGAAGTTTGCCAACCTGCGGTTACTTTATACTTATATGTATACACATCCCGGCGCCAAACTGTTGTTCATGGGAAACGAGTTTGCCGCTACCAGCGAATGGAATCATAAAACAGAACTGCAGTGGGACCTGCTACAATTTGTGAGTCACGGTGGTATGAAATATTGCGTACAAAAACTGAATGAATTGTATCGTTCAGAACCGGCACTCTACGAGAAACAGTTCGAGCCCGGTGGTTTTGAATGGGTCGATCTCCAGCATCGCAGCGAATCGGTGATGGTGTATAAACGCAAAGGAAAGCAACCCGAAGACGATGTGCTGGTATTACTGAATGTGACTCCCATCGTGCGGCACAATTGGGAAGTATACGTACACGATAAAAAATCCTGGAAAGAAATATTCAATAGCAACGAACTGGCTTTCTGGGGAACGGGTGATGTGTATAACCCTGAGATAAAGACCGAGCTGGTTGACAAACCCAGTGCCTGCTATAAGTTGACGCTGAACTTGCCTCCTTTGGGTGCCATCGTGCTTAAATAAAACCGGTCCGTCTGTAACATATTTTCAGCTCTCCCGTTCCATGAAAAAAAGAGCTTATGAAAAAGATATGGATTGTTGTGTCCTTGTTTTTTGCCTCACTGGGAGGACTTCGCGCCCAGGACATGGTATACGGAGAGCATGCTGAAAAAAGAGCCATCAAAGCGTTCCATGCCGTTGAAACATCAGCTGGCATAGCCGTAGTACTCACCAAAGGCAGCAAAGAGGAAATAGCCCTTACTGCCAGCGATAAAGAAATGCTGTCGAAGGTAAAAACGGAAGTGGTGGATGGTGTACTGAAGATCAGCCGCGAAGACAACTGGAAGTTCTGGGAAAGATTTAAGCAGCACTGGAAGATAACAGTTTATGTTTCTTATACCCGGTTAGACGGAGTGCTGGCATCCAGTGGCGGATCCATTACCAGCAAAAGTGTTGATCTTTCTACTTTGTCGGCCCGTGTAAACAGTGGCGGACATATCAGCCTGGCAGGTAAAGTGAACGAGTTAGATGTGGAAGGCAACAGTGGTGGCCATTTCAGGGGGTATGATTTGAGTGTAACCAACTGCAAAGCCAATGTAAGCAGTGGCGCTCATGTGCAGGTAACCATTGCCAAAGAGATTACAGCCAGGGCCAGCAGCGGCGGGCAGATCCGCTATAAAGGAACTGGATTGATACGCGATATCAACGTAAACAGCGGCGGATCGGTGAAAAGAGAAGATTAAGCGGGCAAAACGATCCTGAAAGTAGTGCCCTTACCCGGCTCGCTCGATTTTACAAAGAGCCTGCCTTTGTGGTATTCTTCAATGATCCTTTTGCATAATGGGAGTCCCAGTCCCCAACCTCTTTTTTTAGTAGTGAAACCTGGCTTGAATACTTTGTTCAGGTTGTTTTTGGGAATGCCTTTACCGGTATCCGTTATATCCAGGATCATTTCTTTCCGGTCGTTTACCTGCGAACGGATACTGATCTTGCCATTTCCTTCGATAGCGTCCAGCGCATTTTTGATCAGGTTTTCCAATACCCAGTCGAACAGGGGCGGACTCAGCAATGGATTGGCATGCGCCAGTGCGGCGCCGTTGAATTCGAATTGAACATGCCCCCCCGTTCTTTTCTTCATGTATTCCAACATGTGCTGTATCTGTTCTGTAGGATTGCTTCTCTCCAGCTTGGGCAGGCTTCCGATCTTTCCAAAACGGTCGGTGATCAGCAAGAGCCTGTTCACATCTTTGCTGATCTCGGGAACAATGGAAGCATTGGCTTCCTGCTCTTTGAGTATCTCCAACCAGCCTTGCAAACTGGAAACGGGTGTGCCCAACTGGTGTGCCGTTTCTCTGGCCATAGCAGCCCAGAGTTTGTTTTGGGCGCTCTGGTAATAACTCCTGGTGGCAATGATGGCAATAGCTATGAAGAGTGCAATGATGATCAACTGCACGATGGGGTATAATTTTACTTCTTTGAGCAGGCTGCTTTCGCCGTAATAATATTTATTGGCGGTGTATGGATGCTCGTGGATGATCAATACAATAGGTGACCTGTTATAGCGCTTGAATTGTTGCAGTTTTTCTGCTAAATAATGTGGGTTTGATTTTACCAGTTGGGAATCGAGGTTCAGGTAATTACCGGTAATCTGGTCTTTTTCATTGGTCTCAATGATGGGTATCCGGTTATTCTCTGTAGAGATTTTTGTGGCCAGGTTGAGGTTGACGCCGGGCGATGCATTGAGAATGGTACGCTGCGCTTCCACCCAGGCTTCCACATTTTTTCTTTCTTCCCAGGCGATCTTCCCGGCCAGGTAATTCGAATAAAAGATGGTGCCGCTTACAATGAGTACGGCTATAAAGACCAGTATGGTGCGCCAGTTGAGCCAGTAAGGAATCATCTCTCTAAAATAAGACTAAAAAAGAAAAGCAACCGGGAAGGTTGCTTTTACAGTGTATGGGGGGAATTTGTCATTTAACTAAATAATCCGCCTTTTTTCAGCTTTTTCACTCCTTCGCCGATTTTGAAACCGTTGTTGTAGATCTCGATCTTGTAATCGCCTACCTGGTATTTATCGGTTTGCTTGATATCGAAGCTAACGGGGGTTACTTTGTTCTGCTCATAGTTCACTGATACTTTGCTGGTGAAAGACTTGGAGCCTTCTTCACGGGTGTCAAATGAACTGCCTCCATCGCTGATGACCTTGCCATCGGGAGCTGTTACACATACATAAATGTCTTTGGTGCCGGTAGTGGTGATCCTGTTAGGATCGAGTACGAAAGACACGCGCATGGCATCGGTTCTCTTGGCGGTAGTGGTTACTTTTTCCTTGCCGGAGCTGCCTATTTTCAAAGCAGTAATACCGATGTTGGATGCATGCAGGGTAGAAGCTACGTCTTCAATTTGTTTTTTCTCTGTGCTGGTTTTATCCAGGTTTTCCTGTAGTGTCTGCTTGTCGGCGGTCAATTGTGTTTTTTCGGTGGTCAGCTGCTGGTTCTCGCCTTTGACTTTTTCAAGCTCGGCAACGAGACCATCCATCTTGCCGTTCAACTCACCGATCATTTGTTTGGCCTGTGCCAGTTCTGCCTGGGTAGCATTTTTCTTTTTCAGGATGCTGCTGATATTGCTCTTCAGCTTCTGGATCTCTGAACCTCTTTCGGCCAGTGTGCCTTGCAACTGGATATTATTCTGTGTCAATGAATCGGCTTTAGCGGAAACAACGGTAAATTCCTGCTGAACGGCCGAGCGGGCACTGTCTACATTATTGATCCGGGTTTCAAGCTGTGTCACAGCCTGACGGGTCTGACTTTTGTCATAAAAGATATAACCCCACGTGCCAATCAAGGCAGCGATCAAAACACCATAAACGATCTTTCGGTTGTCTTTCGGTTGCTCAGGCTGGGGGGTGTTAGTGGCTTGAGGGTAACTCATACAAAAATGGTTTGGTTTAATTTATAGTAAAGTTAAAAATGGATTTGTTTACGGATTCCATTAATTCTGACGAAGAGAACCAAAACCGTGCCAAAAGATTGTTGGCAAGTTCCTTTGTTCGTATTTCATTATTCATGAACCGTATTTGATATTTGCGCTATGTCGGCAGAAAAGATCATAACCGAATGGAAGAAAGGGAGTTTTAAGCCTGTTTACTGGCTGGAGGGGGAAGAACCTTTTTTTATTGACCAGGTAGTGGATTATGCGGAAAAACACCTGCTCAATGAAAGCGAAGCGGGCTTCAACCTCACCGTTTTTTATGGCAAGGATGCCGACTGGCCCTCCGTGGTAAATGCCTGCCGCCGTTATCCCATGTTTGCCGAACGGCAGGTGGTGATACTGAAAGAGGCACAACAGATGCGGGATATTGAAAAGCTGGAAGTCTATGTAGACAACCCGCAGCCTTCCACAGTGTTTGTAGTAAGTTATAAGGATAAAAAGGTAGACGGGCGGTCAAAGTTGGCTAAAGTGCTCAAGCAAAAGGGCGAAATGCTTACCACTAAAAAGATATATGACAGCCAGTTGCCGGAATGGGCGGGGCAGGTGGTGAAGCAGCACGGACTCAGCATTACCCAAAAAGCGCTTTCCCTTTTGGTAGACCATATTGGTAACGACCTGAGCCGTATACAGAACGAAATAGAAAAGCTGGCGGTGAACCTGAATGCCAGGAAAAATATCACCGAAGATGATATTGAAAATTATATAGGGGTGAGCAAAGAGTTCAATGTGTTTGAACTGCAGGATGCCGTAGCGCGTAAAGACCTGCCCAAAGCCATCCGCATTGTACAATATTTTGAAGCCAACCCCAAAGCGGCGCCTATACAACTGGTGCTGCCTGCACTATACAATTTCTTCAGCAAGTTGTATATGTTATATGGTATTCCCAATCCCGATGAAAAGTCGGCCGCGTCGGCCCTGGGCGTGAACCCTTATTTTGTGAAAGATTACCTGGCGGCTTCCCGCAAATACGATTACCAGGGTGTAGAGCGGTTGTTGCTGCTGCTGCACCAGTACAACCTGCGCAGCATAGGTGTGAATGATGGAGGTACTTCCGATGCAGGTTTGCTCAAGGAAATGTTGGTGAAAGCAATGGCGTAATGTGCAAATGGCTCAATGGCTCAATTGCGCAATGGCTGTTTCTTTATCTTTTTGCAATTGTGCTTTCAGTTCTTCCAGTCCATTGAATTTTACTTCGCCACGCAGGTAATGCGCTACATGCACTTGTAATACCTGTCCGTATATATCTGCATCAAAATCAAAAATATTCACTTCAATCACGCGCTTCCTGCCACCAATCGTTGGTCGTACACCAATATTCATCATACCATTTAAAAATACAGTTGAATTGCTGGCGTCTTTTATATTCACCTGCACTGCATACACCCCATCACCTGGTATCAGTTTTTCTTCTGAAGTGATGTGAAGGTTGGCTGTAGGATAGCCAATGGTGCGGCCTAACTGGTTGCCTTCCACAATGAGTCCCTCGAAAAAATAGGGATAACCCAATAAGGCATTGGCTGTTGCAATATCGTTTTGCGCGATGGCCTGGCGAATACGGGTGGAGCTGACAACAATTTGATTTTGCAACTGCTCGGGAATCTCCTTCACTTCAAAACCCAATTGCTTGCCGAAATCTTCCAGCAAATGATAATCCCCTTCGCGGCCTTTGCCAAAACGATGATCGTATCCTATAATAATGGTATGCGGTTTAAAATAGCGGTAAAGGAAATCGGTAACATAGGCTTCTGCAGGCTGGTTGGAAAAACGATGATCGAAAGGTACCACCACCAGGTGATCGATACCAGTTTCGCTGAGCAGGGCGATCTTTTCATTCAATGTGTTCAGCAATTTGATATCACCGGGAACGGAAGAAACGATCTTGCGGGGATGGGGGTGAAAAGTAACGATCACGGTCTCTCCGTTGATGCGTGCCGCCTCCGCTTTCAGTTGTGCAATGATTTGCCGGTGCCCCAGGTGCACCCCATCGAAAGCCCCGATGGTAACTACTGCATTGCGGAATTCGGGTAGAGAGCCTGCCAGTTCACGATGTACCTTCATAATTGGGGGCAAAAGTAAGTCAGAAAACAGAAGAACTGGTAAGTAAGCGTGTTGTACATTTGCACGAATTCAACATTTCATTCATGTCGTTATACGCAAAACGTGGTGTTTCTGCCCAGAAAGAAGAAGTGCATGCGGCCATACAGCAGCTCGATCAGGGCCTTTACCCGCAAGCTTTTTGTAAAATATATGCCGATTTTTTAGGGGGTGATGCCAACTGGGTCAATATCATGCACGCCGATGGTGCCGGTACCAAGAGTATCCTGGCCTATCTCTACTGGAAAGAAACAGGCGACGCCAGCGTATGGCGGGGTATTGCAAAGGATGCGGTAGCCATGAACCTGGATGATTTGTTGTGCGTGGGTATCACCGATAACCTGCTCTTCTCTTCCACGATCGACCGCAACAAATCGGTGATCACTGGAGCCGTATTACAGGAAGTGATCAACGGCACGCAGGCATTTTTTGATCAGCTCCGCGGCTTTGGGGTGAATATTCATTACCTGGGCGGAGAAACAGCCGATGTGGGGGACGTGGTAAGGACCATTGCGGTAAACGGTACCATGACCGCCCGCTGGCCCAAATCGAAACTGATCACCAATGAGAAAATAGCGCCGGGTGATGTGATCGTGGGTTTTGCCAGCGCAGGACAGGCTGTTTACGAATCGGCTTACAACAGCGGACTGGGATCGAACGGACTCACCAGCGCCCGTCACGATGTGTTGCATAAATATTATGCGGAAAAATATCCCGAGACTTTCGAAACCACACTCAGTGATGAAGTGGTTTACATCGGCAAAAATAAAATGACCGATACCATGGAAGTGCCGGGCTATGGAGCTATCAGCGTAGGGAAATTATTATTGAGTCCCACCCGAACCTATGCCCCCCTGATGAAACGCATATTGGACGAGCATTTCGATGCTATCAACGGACTCATCCATTGCAGCGGCGGCGGGCAAACCAAATGTATGAAGTACCTGCCACGTCCTTTGAAGATCACTAAAGATCATTTATTTGAACCGCCGCCTATCTTCCGGTTGATACAGGAAAACTCAGGCGCCGATAACAGGGAAATGTACCAGGTATTCAACATGGGACATCGCCTGGAGATATTCACCAATGCAGACACGGCTGCTGCATTGATTAGCATAGCGCAGGAGTTCAATATTGAAGCAAAACTGGTAGGAAAAGTAGAAGCCGCAGAAAGGTCGAGCCTGGTGTTGAAAGGAACATTCGGAGAACTGGTTTACGAATATTAACAGTTCAAAGCCTGCCCGATTTGAAGCACAATCATTAATTTAGCTTTATGTCAGAAACAGTTGTATCCATCAGTCATGCCAATATATACCAGGGAAATAACCTGATTCTCCAGGACGTGAATTTTACGGTAAATAAAGGAGAGTTCGTGTACCTGGTAGGAAAGACAGGCACCGGGAAAAGTAGTTTGTTGAAAACCCTTTACGGTGAATTGCCATTGAAAGAAGGAACGGCTTCTGTGGTTGATTTTGATCTGCGTGAGATGACCTGGAAAAAAGTGCCTTTTCTCCGGCGCAACCTGGGCGTTGTATTCCAGGATTTTCAACTGCTTACAGACCGTAATGTGCACGAGAACCTGAAATTCGTACTCAAAGCCATCGGTTGGAAAGATGATCAACTGATCGAAGAGAAGATCCATGATGTATTGGATAAAGTAGGCTTGAAAAGCAAAGGCTTCAAAATGCCTTTTGAAATGAGTGGTGGAGAACAGCAACGTGTGGATATTGCCCGTGCACTCCTGAATTCTCCCAAACTGATACTGGCCGACGAGCCTACCGGCAACCTCGACCCCGAAACCAGCGATGAGATCATGCAACTGCTCATACAGATATCTAAAGATTATGGAACAGCCGTGATCATGGCCACACATGATTTCATTGTCATCAACAGATACCCTTCACGCATGCTCAGTACCGAAATGGGAAAAGTAGTTGACACCGGTGCACTGGCTGAAAATCAATCAGTTATCGGCTAGAAAAATACACAATTATTTATTTTTTCATTTCTCCACCTGTTATGCACAGGCCTTTATTCTTTTCTGAGAATATAGCCCTTTTCGTGTATGTTCGCAGGTACTAAAACTGGGACAAAAGTGAGATTAAAGTCATTAGAGATCAAAGGATTCAAAAGTTTTGCTGATAAAACGGTGGTGAGTTTCGACGAAGGTATTACCGGTATCATCGGCCCCAATGGTTGTGGTAAAAGTAACATCATCGATAGCATCCGTTGGGTGATCGGTGAACAGAAAATATCGGCATTGCGTAGCGAGAACCTGGAAGCGTTGGTCTTCAACGGAAGTAAAACAAGGAGTCCGAGTGGATTGGCCGAAGTGAGTCTCACTTTTGAAAATACCAAGAACCTGCTGCCCACAGAATTCAGTACGGTAACAGTTACCCGCCGTTTTTACAAGAACGGTGAAAGTGAATATCGTTTGAATGATGTAAGCTGCCGACTCAAAGACATCCATAACCTTTTCCTCGATACCGGTGTAAGTACCGACAGCTATGCCATCATTGAGTTGGGCATGGTAGATGACATCATCAAAGACAAGGAGAACAGCCGCCGCCGCATGTTGGAACAGGCGGCCGGTATTACCATTTATAAAACAAGGAAGAAAGAAGCCAAGAATAAACTTGATGCTACCGAGCAGGACTTAGCGCGTATCGAGGACCTGCTTTTTGAAATCAACAACCAGTTGAAGACCCTGGAAAACCAGGCGAAGAAAGCAGAGAAGTATTATGAGATCAAAAAAGAATACAAAGAAGTATCGATAGAGCTGACCAAAGCTGCACTGGAAGGTTTCAATCTTACCTACAAAGACCTGAACGAACAGCAGGAGAACGAAACCAACAAAAAGATACGGTTAGAAGCAGAGATCGCTACCGAAGAAGCCGCTTTGGAGCAGGAAAAAGTAGGTTTCATTGAAAAAGAAAGAGCTTTGCAAAGCATGCAGCATGAGTTCAATGAATTGCTGCAACACTTGCGCAGCAAGGAAAACGAAAAAAACCTGGCTACACAGAAACTGCATTACCTGAAAGAAAAAGAAGGCAGCCTCAAAGATTTCCTGGAAAAAGCAGAAGGGCAACTCAAAACTATTGGAGATTCTATTGAATATACGCAATTGCAGGTAGGAGAAGAAGAAGCCCGTTTGCAGGAATTGCAGGACAGGGTAGAGACTGCTAAAATGGACATCGAAGATAAACGCCGCATTTTCGATGAAAAACGCAGCGGTGTGGATGCTTTGCGTGGCCGCTACCAGCAGATACAGCGCAGCCAGTTCGATGCAGAGAAAAAAGTAGCGGTTGCCGATACCTCTATACAAAACCTGCAACGTGCACATGCACAACTGACCGAAGAACAGCAGAACCGCGCTTACCAGTTGCAGCAACTGAATACGGAATTACAAGAGAAGGAAGAAACCCTGGAGGCTAAACGTATCGACCTGCAACAGTTGCAGGAACAACATGAGCGTACCAAAGAACAGATACTCGAAACGCAATCACAGTTGGAAGTATTGCGCAATCAACTGGCTGAAGAGAACCGTAAGCTCGATGCCAAAAAGAACGAATATGATCTGCTGAAAAGCCTGATCGATTCAATGGAAGGCTATCCCGAGAGTATCAAATTCCTACATAAGAATCCCAACTGGAATCACGCAGCGCCTATTCTTTCCGATATCATTTATGTGAAAGAAGCATACCGCGCAGCGGTTGAGAATGTGCTGGAACCTTATCTAAATTATTATGTGGTGAACAACCTGCAGGAAGGCTTGCAGGCGATTCAACTCCTCGACGAGCATAAAAAAGGCAAGGCCAATTTCTTTATGCTTGAGAAATTCGCTGCTGTCAATGTTGAAACGCACCAGCCTGCACACACCATCAAAGCCATGGATGTGATAGAGGTAGATGCGCAATACCGTAAGCTGGCTGAATACCTGCTGGGTAATGTGTACATCGGAGAGAATGAGGAAGCGCTGAATAACAGCAATGGCGCTATAGTGCTGGAAAAGAGTGGCAAATATGTAAAAGGAAAATACACCCTTACCGGTGGTAGTGTAGGCTTGTTTGAAGGAAAGAAGATCGGCCGCGCCAAAAACCTGGAAAAGCTGTACGAAGAAATCGTTGCACAAGAAGCTATTGTAAATGCACTCAAGGCAGATATCCAGGCCAAACACAATGAAGTGATCGGTTTCAATGAGCAATTGAAAGAGCATGCCATCAAGCAAACCGAAAACGAGATCAGCCAACTGACCAACCAGGTATTTGCTACCCGTAACCGCATAGAGAACCTGCAGGCTGCTCAACAAAACGCCCAGCAGCGAATAGAAGAGATTGAATTGCGCAGGCAGGATGAGCAGGATGCGATTGCCGCTACCCGCGAATCATTGCAGCAACTCAACGAAGCATTGCAGCATACAGGCGAAGAAATGAAAATGGTGGAGCAGGACTACCAGCAAGCTGAGCAGGAATACAATTTTGCATCGGCACAATACAATGAGAGCAACCTGCAACTGACGCGCCAACAGAGCAAGATCACTACGCTCAAACAGGAACTGGTGTTCAAAGAGAACCAGTTGAACGACCTGCACCTGCAAATCCAAAGCAATTCAACCCAATTGACGGAAGCTTCTGCCAATATCAAAGAAGGGGAGGAGGCATTGCTGGGATCGGAAGACCTGTTGCTGGAACTGATGCGCAAGAAAGAAGCGGAAGAGCAAAAATTGAATGAAGCTGATCAGTCTTATTATAACCTGCGCAACCAATTACAGGAGAAAGAAAGTGAGTTGCGCCATAAAGTGAAGAATAAAGAAGCCATCGATCATCTGGTAACTGAAATCAAGGATAAACTAAATGAATTGAAACTGCAACTGGCCGGTATGAAAGAAAGGCTCAGTGTGGAATTCAAAATAGAACTCGATGAGATCCTTGACCAGGTGCGTACTACCGATGCCAGCATAGAAGAACTGCAAGCCAGTTCAGACCGGATGAAGAAGCGCCTTGAGAATATGGGCGAAGTAAATCCTACGGCTATTGAAGCATTCACGGAAATGAAGAAGCGCTATGAGTTTATCTTAGAGCAGAAGAACGATCTTGTTTCTGCCAAGGAAAGCCTGTTACAGACCATACAGGAAGTAGAAGCCACAGCCAACCAGCAGTTCCTGGATACCTTTAACCAGGTACGCGAGAATTTCCAGCGCGTGTTCAAAGCCCTCTTTACAGAAGAAGATACAGCCGATATGATCCTGGTGAACCCTGAAAACCTGGCGGAAACCGGTATCGATATCATTGCCAAACCCAAAGGTAAAAGACCTTCTTCCATCACACAGCTGAGTGGAGGAGAGAAGACTTTAACGGCTACTGCTTTGCTGTTTGCCATCTACCTGATCAAACCGGCTCCGTTCTGTATCCTCGATGAGGTGGATGCGCCGCTCGATGATGCCAACGTAGGCAAGTTCACCCAAATGATCAAGAAGTTCAGCGACAATTCACAGTTCATCATTGTTACCCACAACAAACAAACCATGGGTGCGGTGGATGTGATCTACGGCGTGACCATGCAGGAACCTGGTGTGAGTAAACTGGTGCCGGTGGACTTCAGGAGCCTTTCGAATTAAGTGTAATACAATATTTCCAATAAAACAAAGAGCCGCTTTACAAAATGCGGCTCTTTGTTTTATTGGCCTATGATTTCAGGTAATTCTACCTGATAACTCCTGTGAATAAAGTCTTTAAATTGTTTGTACATAATATACTTGATCAATAAGTATAACAATTTAAAACCAGAGAAATGGAGATAATACCAGCCATTCAAAGCAAGATTTATGATATACGAGGAGAAAGGGTAATGCTGGACAGAGATTTAGCAGCGCTTTATCACATAGAATTAAAAGTCTTGAACTTTTCTGTGAAACGGAATATCAAACGATTCCCTGAAGATTTTATGTTCCGGCTAACCAAAGAAGAGGTTGCATCTTTAAGGTTTCAAATTGAAACCTTAGACGAAAGCGATGCGTCTTTAAGGTCACAAAATGTGACCTTAAAGGCAGGAAGGGGACAACATAGCAAGTATTTGCCCTATGCCTTTACAGAACAGGGAGTAGCCATGTTAAGTGGTGTTTTAAACAGTGATCGGGCAATCAATATGAATATTGCCATCATGAGAGCCTTTATAGAAGTCAGGAGGGTTCTCTTGCAACAAAATGATATCAGGGAACAATTGAAGTTGGTGAAAGAAAGACTGGGTGAGCATGATGTGCAACTCAATCAAATTTATGATGCTATGGAAAACCTGTTAGATGAAAGAATAAACCAGCGGAAATGGGAGGATAGGGAACGCATAGGATTTCGGAACTGATGATGCAACTATTGGATACGAAATAAATTAACGAAGTTTGTCATTAAAGTCCCGTCATTGTATAAAGGCATTTTCATACTCTACCTGGTTTGTTTCGGTTGCTATTTGCTCTTTACCAGGCAACCCGACTATTTCGACGGAGAAAAAATTCCCGCAACCATTCACTGGCTGAAAGACAGCGCTTCAGGCATCAATATCCCCAAGGCTGTTTATAAAGAGGGTAATATTACTTATGCCATCGATGCCAGGTACCCGTTGAGGGAATGGAAAGAAGGTGATACCTTAACGGTGATATATGAAATTGGTAAGCCATCTTATGGCGCTGTGTACCGCTTCTGGGGATATGGCATTACCTGGGGAGAGCTGCTGACTTCCATTGTTTTATGTGTAGCGCTTTTTCAGGTGGCGGTTGCTATTACCAGTAACCCTACACCGGAATCACTAGTGGAGCAATTGGATTACAAAGAAGAAAAAAAGCGCCGGTACAAGGAGGAATGAGGTTTTGTTGTATTTTTAGACTTTGTGTAATAAATACATATTAGTTAAACGATACCGATTGCTATGTCAACAACCTACACAGGGGTCAAGCACAGCCTGAGTTTCTGGCAAATATGGAACATGTGTTTCGGCTTCTTCGGCATCCAGTTCGGATGGAGCCTGCAAATGGGTAACATGAGTGCCATCTATGAATACCTGGGCGCTTCTCCCGAACAGATTCCCGGATTATGGCTCGCCGCTCCCATGACCGGCTTGCTGGTACAACCCATCATTGGTTACCTGAGCGACCGTACCTGGCACCCGCGTTTAGGTCGCCGCAGGCCTTTTTTCCTGGTAGGCGCCATACTCAGCTCCCTGGCCCTGTTCATCATGCCCAATGCATCGGTGATATGGATGGCGGCAGGCATGTTGTGGATACTCGATTCCAGCATCAACATTACCATGGAACCCTTTCGCGCTTTTGTGGCCGATAACCTCGATGAGCAACAAAGGCCTTATGGTTTTGCCATGCAGAGTATGTTCATTGGACTGGCCTCTTTTATAGCAGGATACTTACCGCAGAAACTGGTAGAATGGTTCGGCGTATCGAGAGATAAAGCAGGTGGTGCTATTCCGCAGAACATCATGCTCTCATTTTATATCGGTGGTTTTGTATTCCTGGTAGCTGTTTTATATACTGTGTTCCGGAGTAATGAATATCCGCCGTCCGACCTGAACTGGCGCGAGAAAGTAAAAGAATCCAACAAAGGATTTGGCGGTGGTATCAAAGAGATCACTTCCTCCATTCTTCAAATGCCTGCTCAGATGAAAAGGCTGGCATTGGTGAACTTTCTTACCTGGCCCGGACTCTTTCTCATGTGGTTCTACTACAGCACAGGTGTAGCCGCAGAAATTTTTGGTGGTGATGCCAAAGGCAACAGTGAATTGTATACCCGCGGATTGGAATATGCCAACACCACTTCGGCCATTTTGAACCTGGTCACATTTGCCTTTTCATTTTCATTGCCTTTCTGGGTAAAAAAAATGGGTAAGAAATATACACACACTGCCTGTTTACTATTGGGTGGCCTGGGATTAATTGCAGTGAATCATATCCATGAGCCGGCCTATCTCTATATAGCGATGGGACTGGTAGGCATTGCCTGGGCTTCTATTTTATCTATGCCTTATTCCATGCTGGCAGGCTGTTTACCTGCAGAGAAGATGGGTATTTACATGGGTGTTTTCAATTTCTTCATTGTATTGCCCGAGATCATCGCTTCATTATTCTTTGGTAAGATCATGAATAACTTCCTTCATAACGACCGGTTGCTGGCAGTGCAGGTAGGCGGGTGTATGCTCTGTGTCGCTGCCCTGGTATGCGCATTGGTAGTAAAAGAAAAAAAAGATTAAAACATGGATAGGAGAAAAACAATTCTGCTGGCACTGGCGTTTGGTGCCTGCATCATTGCTTATAGTCAGGACATACAGGTATATCCCACGAACTGGTTTACCGGCATGCAATGGAATAAAGTGCAGCTGATCGTAAAAAGCATGCAAGAAGGTTTCAATAAAGAAAAGCCTAGCATTCAATATCCTGGTGTGCAATTGCTAAAAACGCATCAGTTGGAGAACAGCAAATACCTGGTGTTGGATCTGTCGATAGCTTCTACAGCCAAGCCGGGTATGGTAACCATCACTTTCAATAATGGCAACAGCAAACACAGTATTCAATGGCCATTGAAAGCCAGGCGGGAAGGCAATGGCAAAAGATTTGCGCAGGGAGTTACTTCAAAAGATTTCGTTTACCTCCTCATGCCCGATCGCTTCAGTAATGGAGATACAAAAAATGATCACTTTGCTGATATGCGCGATACCAGTTGCGACCGAAACCAGTTACTGATGCGCCATGGCGGTGATATACAAGGCGTAACACAGCACCTCAACTACCTCAAAGAATTGGGTGTGACTACCGTGTGGATGACACCTGTAGTAGAAAATGATATGCCCCTTGAAAGAGAACCCAATGGTATGCTGAGCGGCTTTCACGGCTACTGGTTTACCGATCAGTATAAGATCGATAAACGTTATGGAGGAGAAGCGGCCTACCTGCAATTATCAGATGCACTCCATGCCAGGGGCATGAAACTCATACAGGATGCCGTGTACAACCATATCGGTATCAAACACTGGATTGCGATGGACCCGCCGGCAAAAGACTGGATCAATCAATGGCCTGCTTACACCGGCAGCAATCACCGCGATGAAGCCGTTTTTGATGCCTATGGCAGCGCGAAAGACAAAAAACAAATGCTCGACGGGTGGTTCACACCCCACCTGCCCGATGTTAACCAACGAAATCCTTATGTAGCGAACTTTTTAATTCAGTATGCCATCTGGGCCACTGAAACATTCGGCATCGATGGCTGGAGGGTAGATACCTATAAGTATTGCGATGAGGCATTCCTCAACCGCATCAATGATGCTTTGTTGAAAGAATATCCCAACCTGACGGTGTTTGGTGAAGTATGGTCCAACACCATCACAGGCAGCGCTTATTTTACGCGTAATAATCTGCAAGTACCTTTCAAACACAACCTGCAGGGCGTTACAGATTTCCCGGTGAATTTTGCCATGCTGGCTACACTCAACCAGCCTTTTGGATGGACAGAAGGTGTGAACAAACTATACATGACACTGGCACAGGACATTTTATACAAAGACCCGTCGAAGAATTGCATTTTCCTCGATAACCACGATATGGATCGTTTTTATTCTGTAGCAGGAGAGGATATGAATCGTTACAAGCAAGGCATTGTATTATTACTCACCCTTCGTGGCATTCCGCAATTGTATTATGGAACAGAAATATTGATGAAGAATTTAAAGAACTCCAGTGATGCAATGGTACGATTTGATTTTCCCGGTGGCTTCCCTGGTGACAAGGAAAATAAATTTGAAGCATCAGGCCGTTCGGAAAAAGAAAACGAAGCATTCAATTTTGTGAGTACGCTGGCACATTACCGTCAAAATTCATCCGCGCTCACTACCGGACATACCATGCAATACCTGCCTTTTGCTAATGGAGTGTATGTATATTTCAGGTACAGTAACAAGCAAACCATTATGTGTGTGCTCAATACCAGTGATAAGGAAGCTGCTATCGATTTCGACCAATTCCAGGAACGCACCAGGGGTTTTGCCAGGGGGAAAGACATTTTGACTGGTCAATCGTATAGTAATCATTTCTCTGTCGCTGCCAAAGGAACCATGGTGCTTGAATTACAGCCATAATAGTATCTTTAGGAAGCGAAATCTTCGGATACATGAACGAGGCCATCCTTCATTAGGGTGGCTCACCGTTTCATCCTTTTAAATAATACATCATGGAAACCTTGCCCTCTTATATCGGGGTCGTTTTCGGCTTGACCACCTTGCTGACTGTTTACCTCTTTGCACTGGCCACCACCAAAACGCGCCTGGTACTATCTATCCTGTTCATTTGGCTGGCTGCACAGGCTGTGATCAGCATTACCGGATTTTATTACCGGAACACCCATACCCAGCCGCCGGCCTTTTTGTTGGCCACATTGCCCAATGTGTTGGTGATACTGATTTTATTTATAACGAAACGGGGAAGAACTTTCATTGATGGCATGAATCTGAAAGTGCTTACTATCGTGCACATCATCAGGATTCCGGTTGAGATCGTATTGTTATGGCTTTGGGTACATAAAGTGGTTCCGCAGATCATGACTTTTGAAGGCCGGAATTTCGATATACTATCCGGTATATCGGCACCGTTCATTTACTATCTCGCTTTCCAGAAAGAAACATACAATAAATGGGTACTGTTGGTATGGAATATCATCTGCCTGATTTTACTGATCAATATTGTACGGATTGCCATCCTCTCTGCACCATTCGCTTTCCAGCGCTACGGGTTGGATCAACCAAATATAGCCGTACTTTATTTTCCCTATATCTGGCTTCCGGCCTGTGTGGTACCGGTGGTATTGTTGTCGCACCTGGCATCTATAAGGCTATTATTGAAAAAAGACAAGTGAAAGCTGCGTCGCATAAGCTTTTCTCACATTTTTCAACAACTGGTGCATAAGTCTGTCCGGCTATGTTAAGATTGATTTAGTAATGTTGCTATAGGATTAATGGTTGCGGTATAGTTGTTCTGCGTTTTACTGCATTAAAAGGGAATCCGGTGATGAATCCGGAACTATCCCCGTAGCTGTGAACCCGACGCCCCAGCGGGCATGTATCCCTGGAATCCAATCAGCCACTGTTCCTGCCTGCAGGAATGGGAAGGCTCCTCCAGGGATCGGGTAAGTCAGAAGACCTGCCATATATCCAGGAATATTGTCGTGCTTTCGGGTGAAAAGCAAGACTGGTCATCAGTTGAGGAACCTTCTTCTCTTGTAATCGACCCGTCTCCCTAACCCAAGGCATCAGTAATAAAAACATTACTATGCAACAGGAAGAAATTTTATTGAAAGAAAACAAGGATCGTTTCGTGATCCTGCCCATCAATTATCCCAAAGTATGGGAACAGTATAAAAAACACGAAGCCAGTTTCTGGACCGCAGAAGAGATAGACCTGGGAGGTGACCTGAAAGACTGGCAATCGTTGAACGATGGAGAAAGACATTTCATCTCGCATGTACTGGCTTTTTTTGCTGCCAGTGATGGCATCGTGAACGAGAACCTGGCCGTGAATTTCATGAGTGAAGTCCAGTTGCCCGAAGCGCGCTGCTTCTATGGTTTCCAGATCATGATGGAAAATATCCATTCCGAAACCTATGCTTTGCTGATAGATACTTATATCAAAGATCCTGTTCAGAAAGACAAATTATTCCATGCGATAGATACCGTTCCTGCTGTGAAGAAAAAAGCAGAATGGGCTTTGCGCTGGATAGAAAACGGAAACTTTGCAGAGAGACTGGTAGCATTTGCAGCCGTGGAAGGTATTTTTTTCAGTGGCAGTTTCTGTTCTATTTTTTGGTTGAAGAAAAGAGGATTGATGCCGGGCCTCACCTTCAGTAATGAACTGATCAGTCGCGATGAAGGACTGCATTGCGAGTTCGCCTGCTTGTTGTACAGCATGCTGCAAAACAAATTGTCACAGGAGCAGGTATACGAGATCATCACGGATGCAGTAAAGATTGAAAAAGAGTTCATCACCGAAGCGTTGCCGGTAGACCTCATTGGCATGAATGCGCGGTTGATGCAGCAATACATTGAATTCGTAGCAGACCGTTGGGTAGCTGAACTGGGTTATCCCAAAATATTCAATGCATCCAATCCTTTCGATTTCATGGAAATGATTTCCCTGGAAGGAAAGACCAATTTCTTTGAAAAGAGGGTGGGAGACTACCAGAAAGCAGGGGTACTTGCAGGTAAAGAAGCGCAGACATTTTCAACGGACGAAGACTTTTAGCACGTCATCCTCGGGATGACGATGTAAAATGCTCGGAATGACAATAGTGTAAACAAAACAAACCATAACTCATTAAAATTATACAATCATGCAGGTAATCAAGAGAAACGGAAAAAGAGAGAGCGTAAAGTTCGATAAGATCACAGCGCGCATAGAAAAATTATGTTATGGCCTCGACCGCAGGTTTGTGAATGCGGTGGATGTGGCTAAGAAAGTTATTGAAGGATTGTATGATGGAGTGGCTACCACGGAACTGGATAACCTGGCGGCGGAAACGGCGGCTTCACTCACGGTAAAGCATCCCGATTATGCATTACTGGCCAGCCGCATTGCCGTGAGCAACCTGCATAAAAATACCACCAAACGGTTTTCCAAAGTGATGCAGCAATTGTATGAATGCACCGATACCAAAACAGGAAAACATCTTCCGCTGCTTGCCGATGATGTGTGGCAGATCATACAGGATAACGCAGAGCTGTTGGATTCTACTATTATATACGATAGGGATTATGGCTTTGATTATTTCGGTTTTAAAACACTCGAAAAATCATACCTGCTCAAGATCGATGGCAAAGTAGCTGAGCGTCCGCAACAAATGTATATGCGCGTGGCCATCGGTATCCACAAAAATGATATCGAAAGCGCCATCAAAACTTATCACCTCATGAGTGAAAGATGGTTTACGCACGCTACGCCTACTTTGTTCAATGCCGGAACACCCAAACCGCAGATGAGCAGTTGTTTCCTGCTGACCATGAAAGACGACAGCATTGAAGGTATTTACGATACCCTCAAACAAACTGCCCGTATTTCTCAAAGCGCCGGTGGTATTGGGTTGGCTATTCACGGGATACGTGCTACAGGCAGCTATATTGGCGGCACCAACGGTACCAGCAACGGTATTATTCCCATGCTGCGTGTATTCAATGATACGGCCAGGTATGTAGATCAGGGCGGCGGCAAACGCAAAGGCGCTTTTGCCATTTACCTGGAACCCTGGCACGCAGATGTGTTCGAGTTCCTTGATCTGCGTAAAAACCATGGGAAAGAAGAAATGCGTGCGCGTGATCTCTTCTATGCGCTCTGGATACCTGATTTGTTCATGAAACGCGTGGAAGCTGACGGAGAATGGAGTTTATTTTGTCCGAATGAAGCACCCGGATTACACGAATGCTGGGGCGATGCGTTTGAAGAATTGTATACCCGTTATGAAAAAGAGGGCAGAGCAAAAAGAACAGTCAAAGCACAGGAACTTTGGTTTGCCGTTCTCGATGCACAGATTGAAACGGGAACGCCTTACCTGTTATATAAGGATGCCGCCAACGGCAAGAGCAACCAGCAGAACCTGGGAACCATCAAGAGCTCCAATCTCTGTACCGAGATCATGGAATATACTTCACCCGAAGAAGTAGCGGTGTGTAACCTGGCATCACTGGCATTGCCCAAATATGTGATCAACGGGCAGTTCGATCACCAAAAGCTGTATGAGGTTACGTATGAAGCTACCAAAAATCTCAACCGGATCATCGACTACAACTATTATCCTGTTGAAGAAGCACGTACTTCGAATCTCAAACACCGTCCCATTGGCCTCGGCGTACAGGGACTGGCTGATGTATTCATCCTGTTGCGCCTTCCTTTTGAAAGCGATGAAGCAAAACAACTCAACAAAGAAATATTTGAGACCATTTATTTTGCTGCGATGACGGCCAGTAAAGACCTGGCTAAAGTAGAAGGCCCTTATGAAACCTATGCGGGCTCACCGGTATCGAAAGGTATTTTCCAATTCGATATGTGGAATGCAGAGCCGACACTTCGTTGGGATTGGTATACTTTGAAAGCTGAAGTGCTGAAATACGGTGTCCGTAATTCATTGCTGGTAGCCCCCATGCCTACCGCTTCTACTTCACAGATACTGGGCAACAATGAGTGCTTTGAACCTTATACTTCCAATATTTATGTGCGTCGCGTGCTGAGCGGAGAGTTCGTAGTGGTGAACAAACACCTCCTGCACGACCTGGTGGCACTGAATCTCTGGAACGACGACATGAAGAATGAGATCATGCTGCACAACGGCTCCATACAAAAGATCAATGGTATTCCCGATGATATCAAGGAAATCTATAAAACTGTTTGGGAGATCAAACAAAGAGCAGTGATCGATATGGCGGCAGACAGGGGCGCTTATATCTGCCAGTCACAATCGCTTAATCTGTTTGTAGATGCACCCACCACGGCCAAGCTTACTTCCATGCATTTTTACGCCTGGAGAAAAGGACTTAAAACAGGCATGTATTACCTGCGTACCAAAGCTGCTTCACAAGCGGTGCAGTTCACAGTGGAAAAGCAAGGCGGCAAAACCGTGGAGCCCCTGGTAGATACACACCAGTTATCGGTTGTAGAGGGTAGTGCTGTAAATGATCAGTTGTTGAACGGAGGCACTTGCACCATGCAGGAAGGCTGCATTACCTGCAGCGCGTAAAATGTCTGATGTGTATAATTGCTCGTCATCCTGAGCGAGCGAAGCGAGTCGAAGGAGCTACTGAAAGTTGCATGAGATCCCTCGGCTGCGCTCGGGATGACGTTCAAAATCAGATCAGACATTCCTTACCTTTACTGTATGTATATTTCTCTTGAATCTTGTTTATCAGACCTGGAAAGAAACGGCCATCTTATAAGAGTGAAGGAAGAAATTGATCCTTACCTTGAAATGGCGGCAGTTCATCTTCGCGTGCATGAAGCGGGAGGACCGGCTTTATTGTTTGAAAATGTAAAAGGATCCCGTTTCAGGGCAGCATCTAATATTTTCGGCACACTGGATCGAAGCAAATTTATTTTCAGGGATACGCTGGAAAAAGTACAACAGCTGATAGCGCTCAAAAATGATCCGCTGAAAGCATTGAAACATCCTTTCAGCCATATTCAAACGGCGCTGGCGGCTGCCAAAGCTTTTCCTTTGAAGAACCCTTCTTCAAAACCTGTTTTATACGAAGAGGTAAAGCTATCCGATATTCCACAGGTGCATCACTGGGTCAAAGACGGCGGTGCTTTCATTACACTGCCGCAGGTGTACACCGAAGATGTGGATCAGCCAGGTATCATGCAATCGAACCTGGGCATGTATCGTATTCAATTATCGGGCAATGATTATGTGCCGGATAAAGAAGCAGGACTGCATTACCAGATACACAGGGGTATTGGTGTGCACCAGGCCAAAGCCAATCAAAAAGGTATTCCCTTAAAAGTAAGTTGTTTTGTTGGCGGACCACCTGCGCATACCGTGGCAGCGGTTATGCCATTGCCTGAAGGTATCAGTGAAATGACTTTTGCAGGTGTATTGGGCGCCCGCAGGTTCCGTTATATTTACCGGGATGGTTATTGCATCAGTACCGATGCCGATTTTGTGATCACGGGTGAAGTATATCCCGGCGAAAACAAACCCGAAGGACCTTTTGGTGATCACCTGGGTTATTACAGCCTCACGCATCCTTTCCCGGTAATGCGTGTACACAAAGTGTATGCGAAGAAAAATGCCATCTGGCCTTTTACAGTAGTAGGAAGACCTCCGCAGGAAGATACCAGCTTCGGGCAGTTGATCCATGAGATTACAGGCAATGCCATTCCAAAAGAAATCCCCGGTGTAAAAGAAATTCATGCGGTAGATGCCGCCGGCGTACATCCCTTATTGCTGGCCATTGGCAGCGAAAGGTACACGCCTTATATGCCCGTGAAACAACCGGCAGAACTGCTCACCATTGCCAATCATATACTGGGAACAGGCCAGCTCAGCCTCGCTAAGTTCCTGTTCATTGTGGCAGATGATACGGGGCATTGCAGCACACATAAGGTAAGGGATTTTATGATGTATTTGTTGGAACGGATAGACCTTACGCGCGACGTGCATTTTCATACCAATACCACGATTGACACACTGGATTATTCCGGAGCGAGCCTCAATTCCGGCAGTAAAGTGGTGCTGGCTGCTTGTGGCGACATCAAACGAATACTTGATACAACAGTACCAGCCCCCGTAAAAGACATCCACATATTTTCACATCCTGAAATGGCTATGCCCGGCGTTCTTTGCCTGCAAGCCAAACCTTTTGTTGACTATGACACTGCACAACAGGAAATAGAAATATTGAACCAGCAATTGCAATTGCATGTAGACGAACTGAATGGTGTACCCATCATCATATTGTGCGATGATGCAGCGTTCACAGCAGCTTCCATGCACAATTATCTTTGGGTTACTTTCACCCGCTGTAATCCATCACATGATATTTATGGCATCGCCTCATTTACGCTTCATAAACATTGGGGATGTAAGGGACCGCTGGTGATCGATGCGCGTATCAAACCGCATCATGCACCACCACTTGAAAAAGATCCGGCTACTGAAAAAGCAATTGACAGGTTCTTTGCAAAAGGTGGAAGCCTCAATGGATATTAAGCTTTTGTTCTTGCTGAATGGGACCGAAAGGCCCGTATTTATGCTGCTGCTGGCTGAAGGTATCGGCATAAGGACCAAAAGGATGATCGATGGGTTTTGATGCGATCACGGGCCAGTCTTTGATAAAATGTGCTACGGGTCTTGGTTGTGAATTAACGAATGCCGCTACATCCCATGCTTCTTCGTCTTTCAGTTCGGCAGTCCGGTAGTTGATGCCGAAAGGCATATTGTCCTTTACATACCCTGCAAAATGGGAAAGCCGGTAAAGACCTGCGGCTGTATTATAGCTATGCGGTCCCCAAAGCGGGGGATATACATATCCAGACTGATCAGGCTGCATGATACCTTGTCCATCGGCCCCATGGCAACGCTGGCATTTGGTTTCGTACACCTGTTTCCCTTTTTGCGGATCTGCGGCGCGGTTGAGATAGGCCAGTTTTTTGATGCCGCTCCCTGCAGGTGTTTTTCCTTTTGGTACGTCACGTCCCAGCCATTGCATGTAAGCGAGGATGGCTTTCATTTCGTGACAGGTACTATCCAAAGGTTTCCCGTTCAGGCTCCTTGATAAGCAATCGTTCACGCGCTTTACCATGGTTTCCATATTACCACTCCTGGCCCTGAACCTGGGATAAGTAGCATATACGCCGCTGTAATTGTTGCCCCATGGTTTGGTGCCTGCATCGAGATGGCAATTCTGGCAATTCATACCGTTGGTTTGTTGACGGATACTTCCTTTAGGGCCAAGGTAGGTAGCAGTATGAGCAATCAACTCCCTGCCATACCGGATCATATCGCCTTTGGGCGAATGGGGAATAGTACTGGTATCAGGAGCCTGCCATACGGCGGCTTTCTTTGTTTTTGCTTGAACAGGAGTTGGCGGTTCTTGTTTGTTGTTACGGCAGGAAAACATCACTACACTTGCCGATACAAGCGTAGTGATGTGGGATCTAAAAAAATGCATAAGCGTATTTCGATTCTTAGCGGGCAAAGCTATCCTACAAAACAATAAGCGCAACCATGTTCCTGCGCGCGGCCTACAGCCCATACGCCGGAAGGCATGGGTTGAATACCGGGGAGCAGTCCGGACATCCAGTCTTTTTTAATTTCTGCAGGATCTTTGCCCACTCCCTGTGCCATGGCGGAGCTGTATACAGTCATGGCC
The DNA here is from genome assembly GCF_000515315.1 of Asinibacterium sp. OR53. Lineage (NCBI taxonomy): Bacteria > Pseudomonadati > Bacteroidota > Chitinophagia > Chitinophagales > Chitinophagaceae > Asinibacterium > Asinibacterium sp. OR53. The sequence goes on along the minus strand of NZ_KI911562.1, from coordinate 3,285,977 downwards.
ATATCGCAAACGCCGAACATTACACCGCTTTCCTGTAATTGATCGATGCCAATGTCTACGCTGCCTATACCCGGCACTTTATAATCTCCGGGCTGGGGTTTCCAGAAGGGATTGCGAACAGCAGGTGCTTTTGTTTTGGGGTCGTCTACTTTGAACATTTCCCCGAACTTATATTGTTCCCAGATGCGGTCTTCAAAAGCATAAGGAATGCCGGAGTGTCGAAGGATCACCACTACGTTGTTTTCTTTTTCCGGTGTACCGGTGGCCTGGTTGGTGAGCAGAAAGACCCTGGGCCATGCAAAGGGGAAAATTTCATGCGGAGCAGGCACATCGAAAACGATCTTGTGTTTGCCTTTGAGCTTGCTGAACCATTCATCGGCTTCGCCGATCATTTCATTGTGGGTAGGGCTGGCAGCAGCAGCAAAAGGGGTGACCAAAGATCCGATGCCCATCGCAGCAGCGCTCGTGGCAATAGCTCCGATAAAGTTCCTTCGATCTGTACCCTGGGTAACAGTCTTGTTTTTCATAAAATAGAAAGGTTTAGTTAGCAATGAAAATGAACAGATGCTGACAGGTCGTTAAACCTTTTGTTGATGCTGAAAACACTTAAGGGGGGAGATGGAAAACCTGCTTCACAAACGATTCACGCCTGTCAGATTTGCTTACTAACATAAGGTGTTTTTTCCTGACTTGCAATAGGCTGTCAGGGAAAAAAGCAAATTAAATGAAAGATTAATCTCAGAGATCAAACCGGATGCCCTGCGCCAGCGGCAGTTGAGTACCCCAGTTGATGGTGTTGGTTTGCCTGCGCATATAAGCTTTCCAGGCGTCGCTGCCACTCTCGCGTCCTCCGCCTGTTTCTTTTTCCCCGCCGAAAGCGCCGCCGATCTCTGCTCCGCTGGTACCTATGTTGATATTGGCAATGCCACAGTCGCTACCCGCATGTGAAAGGAACTGTTCCGTCTCTCGCATATTCAGCGTCATGATGGCCGAGGAGAGACCTTGCGGAACGCCGTTTTGCAAGGCAATGGCTTCATCGATGGTGCGGTATTGCATCAGGTATAAAATAGGAGCGAAGGTTTCGTGCTGTACAATGGGGAAATCATTGGAAGCCTCGGCAATACAGGGTTTTACATAGCAGCCGCTTTCATAACCGGGGCCTGAAAGTACACCGCCCTCCACTATAAAACGGGCGCCTTGTTCGCGCGCCTGCTCAATGGACTGAAGATAAAGTGCTACTGCATCCTTATCAATCAATGGGCCTACATGATTGGCCGTATCCAGCGGGTTACCAATGCGCAACTGCCCGTAAGCCTTCACCAGTTTTTGTTTGAAATTTTCATACACCGTTTCATGTATGATGAGGCGGCGGGTACTAGTGCAACGCTGGCCGGCCGTACCCACAGCACCAAACAAAGCGCCCAATAATGCCATGTCAAGATCGGCATCTTTAGATATGATGATAGCATTGTTACCACCCAGTTCCAATATGCTCCTGCCCAGTCTTGCTGCCACAGCAACATTCAATGCTTTACCCATACGGGTGGAGCCGGTGGCCGATACCAATGGTATGCGTGTATCATGACTGATCCATTCTCCCACATCCCTGCCTCCCTGCACCAGGCAGTTAACGCCTTCGGGTACCTGGTTCTTTTTGAAAACAGTTGCTATAATGTTTTGTACGGCAATACCACATAGCGGTGTTTTCTCGCTGGGCTTCCATACGGTAGTGTTGCCGCAAACCCATGCCAGCGCTGCGTTCCAGCTCCATACCGCTACCGGGAAATTAAAGGCTGAAATGATGCCGGTTACACCCAGCGGATGCCACTGTTCGTACATCCTGTGCAACGGACGTTCGCTGTGCATAGTCAGACCATATAGTTGACGGGAAAGTCCCACTGCGAAATCACATATATCAATCATTTCCTGCACTTCGCCATATCCTTCCTGGAGACTTTTCCCCATTTCATAACTCACCAGCTTACCCAGCGGTTCTTTGAAAGTACGGAGTGCTTCTCCTACCTGGCGAACCACTTCGCCCCGTTTGGGCGCCGGCCACATGCGCCATTCATGGAAAGCCGTTACAGCTTTATCAATTACCTGATTATAAGTATGTTCATCAGCGGCAGTAACACTGCCGGTTTTAAGACCATCTACGGGAGAATAGGAATCGATGCGTTCGCCTTTGCTTTTGAGCCATTCTGAACCTGTTGAAACACCTGCATTTGCTGGTTGTATGCCCAATTTTTCGAGGAAATCCATAGCCTGAGTTTGAATAAAATTACTCAATTACTCAATTAAAAAAGGTACCACATCCGTTGAGAACAACCTGTGATACCTTTTTATTATCTAAAACCCTGCATGAAACGCTTATTCAGCATTTTCAATGTAAAATTAAAGATTGATTAAAAGCGTACAAATCAATTAGGTGAGAATGGCGATTTTGTCGGGGAATCACTTGTTTTTGGAAATCATTAACAATTGGTCGTAGACCTGGCTGTAACTACTGCCTATGGGGATCTCTTTTCCGGCAATCCAGAGCTTGGTTTTGCTGAATTTTTCTATCCTGGCCAGGGGTACGATGAAAGACCGGTGTACCCTTACAAAATCCCTGGCTGGCAATTTTTCCTGGATGCTTTTGAGGGTCATGAGTGTTAATACGGGATTGGGTTTGATATAGATCTTGATGTAATCGTCCAGCGCTTCTACCAACTCAATGTCTTTGAGGTTGATCTTCATGATCTCGTAGTTCACTTTCACGAAAATCGAATTGAGCTGCAACTCCTGTGAACTGAGGAATTCCAGGTATTCTTTGGCTTTGTAAGCGGCTTTTAGAAAACGGTCGTATTCAAAGGGTTTGAGCAGGTAATCTACCGCATCCACGTTGAAGCCTTCCACGGCAAAATCTTTATAAGCAGTGGTAAAAATTACCAGTGGCTTCTGGTTAAGTCCTTTGTAAAACTGGATACCGTTGATGTCGGGCATCTGGATATCCAGGAAGACCAGGTCAACCGGGTTCTGGTTCAGGTATGCTTTTGCTTCATCTGTATTGGTGAAGACTTTTTCCAGTCCCAGGAAAGATATCTTGCCGCAATATTCATTGATCAGTTGCAGTGCAAGGGGTTCGTCATCTATGGCTATGCAGCGTATCATCAGGTAGTAATTTCCAGGTGAACGGTATAATAACGGTTTTCTTCTTTGGTAACCAGTATGTGCTTGCCGGGATACATCAGCTCCAGCCGGCGTTTAACATTATTGATACCTATACCCGTGTTCTCGGTGAGATTGTTCTCCGATGAAACAATATAGTTGACGCAGGTAAAAAATATCTTCCTTTCTTCCGTATGGATACGGATATCAATAGAAGAAGTTTCTTTTGTACTCACCCCGTATTTAAACGCATTCTCTACAAACGGGATAAAAACCAGCGGTGCTATCAACATATCATCTATTGATCCTTCTACGGCAAAATCCAGTTTTACCTTATCTGTCAACCTCACCTGTTGTAACTCAATAAAGTTATGTATAAAATCCACTTCATTGTGCAGCGGAACCAGGTCCCTTTCAGTTTCGGTAAGGATATACCGCATAATGGAGGAAAGCTTCATCACTGCAGGAGCGGTCCTTTCACTGCGCACTATCGCCAGTGAATAGATATTGTTGAGTGTGTTGAAGAAGAAGTGGGGATTTACCTGTGATTTCAGGAAAGACAACTCAGTATTGAGTTTTTCGTTTTCTGTTTCTTTACGTGTTTGTTCTGTTTTGAGCCATCGTTGGGTGATAGAAATACAGGTTCCGAAAGCAAACACGAGGAGGAAAAGAACTGTATTGTAGGGATCGGCAGCAGTGCGGGGGCGCCAACGTGGTGGCCTTGTCATCCTGGGTGTTCCGGTAAAAGCAGGGTTTCTTACAAAAGCATTGTTCTGATAAATGTATTCCGGTTGTACGAACAATGTAGCAATGGCGCGTGGAGCATACAGGAATACAGCCAGGCAGACTGCAACTGAAAGAATATACCACAACCACCGCTCATGGACCATCAACCTGGGAATGAGTACGAGGGTATTGAGGTAATAAAAGAAAACCAGGAAAATGTTGTTACAAATGATGGTTGCCAGCATGTGCTCGCTCATACTGAATTCGCGCAGTCGCGGGAAAAAAAACCAGGTAGGGTAAAAAGAAAAAGCAAACCCAGGCAGCAACATGGGAGAGGACAGTGACTATTTTCTTGTTGTTCATTATTTCAAATCTATTGCGACTGTCACGGAGCAAAAAAGAATTTGGGCGAAATATCGGCTGCGATCGGTGAAATACTCAGTACGATTCGCTTTCAGAAGGAAAGCTGCCTGACTTGATATCTCCAATGTATTGTTTTAACGCTCCCGTTACCTGTTCCTGGAGGTTTAGGTATTGTCGTAGAAAACGTGGTTTGAATTCATTGTTGATGCCCAGCATATCATGCATTACCAGCACTTGCCCGTTACAATGCGGACCTGCGCCAATACCGATGGTGGGTATGGAAAGGCTTTCGCTCACTTCTTTGGCCAGTGAAGCAGGTATTTTCTCCAACACGATAGCATAGCAACCTGCTTCCTGCAACAACTGTGCGTCGCGCTTGAGCTTTTCGGCTTCCAGCTCTTCTTTGGCTCTTACGGCATAGGTGCCGAATTTATAAATGGACTGCGGTGTCAACCCCAGGTGTCCCATCACAGGTATGCCCGCCGATACAATCCGCCGGATGCTGTCCACCACTTCTTCTCCGCCTTCCAGCTTGATGGTATGCGCACCACTCTCTTTCATGATACGGATAGCGGAAGCCAGCGCTATGTCTGAATTGGACTGGTAAGAACCAAAAGGCATATCTACTGCCACCAAGGCCCTGGAAATGCCGCGTACCACGCATTGGGCGTGATAGATCATCTGCTCGAGCGTAATGGGTACGGTGGTCTCATGACCAGCCATCACATTACTGGCACTATCACCCACGAGTACAACATCGATGCCTGCGGCATCGAACAGCCTGGCGAAAGAAAAATCATAGGCCGTGATCATGGAAATATTTTCCCCGCTGGCTTTCATCCTGAGCAGGGTATGGGTGGTTACTTTTTTGATTTCCTTGTTTACAGACATAGCAACAGGGTTGGTTACATTCGGTGCAAATTACAGAACTTTATTGGCTTCCAGTTCGGAATACAAGTGTTGTATGAGCCCGTCGGCAAGACCTATTTTGGGTACGAATATTTCTTCGGTCTCTGCCCAGCGCATCACATTGATGTATATCTGCAGGGCAGGTACGATCACATCGGCCCGGTCGGCCCGCAGCTTGTATATGTTGATGCGTTCTTCAACAGAAAAGTTGGAGATTTCCTTGTAATAATCTTTCAGCAGGTCAAGGCTCAGTGGCTTGCCGTCTTTTTTCTTACTCAGTGAAAACACTTTGTTGATATTGCCGCCTGTACCAATGGCTGTGATCTTTTTATAATTGCGGGTCCTGGTTTTGATCACATCCTTCACTTGATTCCACTTTTCGTCGTCTACCATATCTTTCAGTAGCCGGATAGTGCCTATGTTGAAAGATTCTTTGAACACCAGCTTGCCATCGGCAAAAAAAGTGAGTTCCGTACTGCCACCGCCCACATCTATGTAAAGATAACTGTGGTCAGTATCCATGTTTTCGGCAATATGGTTTTCGTAAATAATAGACGCTTCCAGTTCTCCGCTGATGATCTCTATGGAAATACCTGTTTCAAGTTTGATCTTGCGGATCAGGTCCTCGCTGTTGCGTGCGTCGCGCATGGCGCTGGTGGCGCAAGCAATGATGTGGTCAACGCCATAGGCGTTCATAAGGTGGCTATAGGCTTTCATGGTTTGCAATACCATGCCTCTTTTTTCCTTGGATATTTCTCCTTTCTCAAACACGTCGAATCCCAGGCGCAAAGGCACACGCACCAGGTTCAGTTTGTTGAACAGGGGCTTGCCGGTTATATCATGACCCACTTCTGCAATCAATAATCGCGCGGCATTACTTCCGATATCAATGGCTGCCAGTCTCACTATGCACCGTGTTTTGCTTGTACAGGTAATGATACGTCTCTATCTGCGAACGTATCAATTTTTTGCCTTCGGAAGGTACATAGTTGTTGGATAATTCGTGGTTCAGGATCCGCGCTTTCACGTTGTCTCTTAATTGAATGTGGATAATATCTTTCAATTCTTTACGTATGCCCGGGTCTGTCACGGGCACCGCGGCTTCCACCCGGTGATCCAGGTTCCGTACCATCCAGTCGGCGCTTGAAATAAATATTTTTTCTTTCCCATTGTTATGGAAGATCATCACCCGTGCATGTTCCAGGTATTCATCCACGATACTGATAGCTGTTACATGCTGGCGGATCTTTTTCTGATCGGTCATGGCGCAGCAGATACTTCGTACAATGAGATTGATCGTTACACCCGCTGCCGCAGCCTGGTATAATTTTTCGATGAGCATCGTATCGCTTAGTGAATTGAGTTTGAGGATGATCGAAGCTTCTCTGCCAGCCTTCGCGTGCCTGATCTCGTTCTGAATGAGGGCAAGGAGTTGTTTGCGCATGATGGTCGGACAAACCATCAGTGTTTTGCAAAGTTTGAGTTGGTGTGGCCCCTGTGTCCAGTTAGCCAGGTAATGAAAGATACGGTTGATGTCGGCCATGATATTCCGGTTGGCTGTTAACAGGCAATGGTCGCCGTACACGTGCGCTGTTTTTTCATTGAGATTGCCGGTGCTCACAAAGCCATACTGCACGGTTTTGTTGCCTTTCCTTTTTTTGATGATGCAGAGCTTGGCATGTACTTTCATCCGTGGCACACCCAATAACACTTTTACGCCTTCTTCTTCCAGTATGGCTTTCCATTCCAGGTTAGCTTCTTCATCGAACCGGGCTTTGAGTTCTAACATCACCACAACTTCCTTGCCATTTCTCGCCGCATTGATCAGTGCATTGATCACTTTGGAATTGGAAGCGAGGCGGTAAGCGGTGATCTTAATGGATTTTACATCGGGGTCCATGGCCGCTTCCCGCAACAGGTCGATCAGCGGATCGAAAGAGTGATAAGGAAAATGTAGCATCACATCTTTTTGAATGATCACATCTGTTACGCGCAGACTGCTTCTCAGCGCATGATGGGTGAAGGAGCTGCGACGCAGGCTTTTATGATTGAAAATATCCGGGAAATCCATAAAATGCCTGAAATTATGGATACGCCCGCCTGGAATGACATTACTTTTGCGCGTGAGGTTCAGGCGGTGGGTGAGGTATTCTAACAATCCTGTGTCCATTTCTTTGTCGTACACGAAACGAACCGGCTTCCCTTTACGCCTGTTCTTAAGTCCCTTTTCCATTTTCTCCACAAACGTAGTGCTCACATCATTATCCAGGTCTATCTCTGCGTCTTTGGTTACTTTGAAAATATGGGCGTCGAAAGTATCGTATTCGAAATAAGAGAAGATATGCGGCAGGTTGAAACGCACTACATCTTCCAGCAGGATGATGTGGTGTTCGCCGGGTTTGGAAGGCAGCAAAATAAACCGGCCGATGGCCGTAACAGGCACTTCGATCAGCGCATATTTCTGGTCGTAGGCAGAAGTCTTTTTATGCATGACCACACCCAGGTAAATACTTTTATCCCGCAGGTAGGGCAGGCTGGGCAAAGTTTCGATCATCAGCGGGATGATGTTGGAACGAACTTCCTCGTCGAAGTATTTCCTTACGAAAGCCTGTTGTGCGCGGTTGAGGTGCTTTTCATCAATCAGGAAAATCTTTTCTTTTTTCAGCTCTTTTAATATGCCTTCCCAGATGCGGTTGAATTCATTCTGTTGCTTCAGCACAATGATCTGTATCTGGTCCAGGATGGACTGCGGGTTTTCTTCCATGTGCATGTTGAGTTTTTTTCTCTTTTCAGAAAACTCGAGCATGCGCTTGAGGGTGGCTACCCGCACACGGAAAAACTCATCCAGGTTATTGGAGAAGATACCTAAGAACCTGATCCTTTCTTTGAGGGGAACCGAGGGGTCGTTTGCTTCCTGTAAAACCCTTGCATTAAAACTTAACCAACTGATGTCTCTTTGAATGAGGTGCTTTTTCAACATACCGTTCCGATCTATTCTATTCAAATATAGAAAAGATCAATGGCTGTTGGCGTTAAGTTTATGAATAAGATGATTTGATCTGCCGGATGATGCCGGTAGTAGAGAAGCCTTCCACGATCGGGTTGATTACTACCTTTCCTCCATTGGCCAATACTTCCTTGCTGCCTACGATCTGTTCTACTGTATAATCGCCCCCTTTTACCAGTACATCGGGCAATAGGGCGCTGATCAGTTGCAGTGGTGTATCTTCATCAAAGACCACCACAGCGTCTACCACTACCAGGTTGGCCAGTATCATGGCGCGACTGTGTTCGTGGTTCACAGGCCTGTCAGGACCTTTCAGGGCTTTTACACTCCGGTCGCTGTTTACGCCCACTACAAGGTAATCTGCTTCTTTTGCGGCTTGTGATAAAGAAAAGATATGTCCTTCATGTAAGATATCGAAACAGCCATTGGTGAACGAAATGGTCTTGCCCAATATACGCCATGAAGCGGCTCTCGCCAGTAGTTGCGGAAGCGTTACAATTTTATGGGCGATGGCGTCGATGGCTTTCATAATAAATAATAAAGTATGAGACTAAAGAGAAACCGGTATTTCTTTCTTTTTATTGTAAACGGGTAAGAGAAACAGGCTTAGGGCGCCAATAATGACTACGATGATGAACTGCGCGAACCATTGCAGGGTGCCATTGGCAAAACCCGTTTCAAAAGGAATATCATTTTGTTCCAGCACTTTCGCAATAAAATAAGCATAAGCGCCGATTCCACCGGGTGTTACGATCATGCCGATACTGCCAAAAGCCAGAGCGGCCACTGCATGCTGGAGGCCCAGGTGCGAAGTGCCCGAAGTGGCCAGCAAACCTATCCATGTGCCGAAAATATATAGTCCCCATATCCCCACCGAATACAAAATAAACGCTCTTTTATTCTTGAGCTTGCCAATGCTGCTCAACCCTTCCCAGATACCTTTCAGGATTTTTTTAGCGAGGATCACCACTTTCAGATGCGAGAACTGTCTGAACCATATCCGGATAGTCAGTAAGATCAGCAGCAAAACAACCAGCGCAATAATGATTCGCAACGGGGAAAAGCTGCCACGCTTGTTTTCAAACAATTGCCTGAACAGTTCTGTTCCGTAAGCGCCCAGCACATCGAACTGCGTGATAAGGGCCAGGAAGAATACAATGCCCAATGAGATCACGTCCACCGCTCTTTCGGCCACGATGGTGCCCACGAGTTTCTCTGCCGGCACTTTTTCATAGCGGGCCAGTATGGTACATTTCAACACTTCTCCCAAACGGGGAACAGCCAGGTTGGCCAGGTAACCGATCATCACAGCAAAAAAAGTATTGGTGATATGCGGTTTGTAACCCATGGGTTGCATGAGGATGTTCCACCGCAAGGCCCTTAACAGGTGACTGAGCGCCAGTACCACAAATACAGGGATCACCAGCCAGTAATTGGCCGTTGCCAGGTCTTTTTTAAAATCGCCCCATTTCTCTTTGGGTATCTGGTGCAGGCTCCACCAGACCAGGAAAATGCCCAATCCCAGGAAAAAAAGATATTTCAATATGGAGATGAAGCGTTTATTCATCAGAGTTTATTCCCTTCTTTTGGAAAGACCACCGCAGGCTGGAATTTTTTCGCTTCTTCAAAATCCATGGTGGCATAAGCAATGATCACCACCAGGTCGCCAACGGCTCCGCGGCGGGCAGCCGGACCGTTCAGGCAAACAACACCACTGCCGCGTTTACCTTTAATAAGGTAAGTTTCGAGACGTTCGCCATTATTAACATTGACTACCTGCACTTTTTCATTTTCGATCAGGTTGGCCGCATCCATCAGGTCTTCATCGAGCGTCAGGCTGCCTACATAATGCAGGTTGGCTTCTGTAATAACGGCACGATGGATCTTCGATTTCAATATTTCTATTTGCATCATGGTGCAAAAGTAAGAAGTTCACCATCAATTGAGGGAGAGATTATCAATCAGCCGCACATCCTCCAGGAATGCTGCTGCTAAAGCCACCAGCGGTGTATGGCCATCCCAAGAGTCCACCGGGACAAGCGTTTCGGCGTGCGCAATACTGATATAATCGATCTTGTCAAACCCTGCCGTTGTTAACAAACTGCCGGCATGTTGTATGAGATCATTGGTAGTGCCTTGTTGCAAGTGTGCTTTGATCCATTGAAGCGCCTGGTAGATGGCGGCGGCTGTTTCTTTCCCTTTTTCCGATAACCGCATATTCCGGCTGCTCATCGCAAGGCCAGAAGTTTCTCTTTGTGTTGGGCTGATAACCAATTCCGTTGTAGATCCCATGAGGCGGAGCAATTGTTGAATGACCATGCATTGCTGGTAATCTTTTTGTCCCATGAACAGAAGTTGAGGCGTTACGATCTTCAGAAGACGATACATTACCTGGCAAACACCCTGGAAATGCCCGGGCCTGAACCGCCCTTCCAGCAGGGTTTCAATGTCTCCCAGGGTATAATGCTCAGTGGGGTTTCCATTGGGGTATATTTCATTTACAGAAGGGAGGAACAGGATATCCGTTCCGGCCTTTTCCAATAAAAGGATATCGTTTTCAATGGTGATGGGGTATTTCTCAAAATCGGCCGGATCGTTGAACTGGGCAGGGTTTACAAAAATGCTGCAAATGACCAGGTCGCTTTCCTGGCGGCAGCGCTCAATGAGCGAAATATGCCCTTCGTGCAGCGCCCCCATGGTGGGTACAAACCCCTTTTTTTGCCCTGGAAGGACATGACCTGAAAGGTATTGTTTGAGTTCACCGGCTTTTTTAAAAAGGATCATTGAGGTCTGGATTAAAGGCCCGGATAGGCCAGATATACAAATTCCCTATATTTTTCGTACCTTCGCCAACTCATTTTTGAGCATTCTGGTAAAAAGGGCGTAATAATGTCGACAAAGAAAAGAATTTTATTCATAGCTACTGAAATGTCTCCTTACCTGGAGCTGACAGAATTTGCCGAAGTGATCAACAAGCTGGCTATCAAAAGCAATGATGGTGGATTGGAAGTGAGGTGCATTATGCCCAGGTTTGGGGTGATCAATGAAAGAAGGCACCGGTTGCACGAAGTAGTAAGATTATCCGGGATCAATGTGTCGGTCGATAACGACGATCATCCTTTACAGATCAAAGTAGCCTCCCTGCCCAATGCCCGTTTGCAGGTGTATTTTCTCGAAAATGAGGACTTCTTCAAGCGCAAACAGATCTTTCACGACGACGATGAGCACTGGTTTGAAGACAATGGCCTGCGCACCGTTTTCTTTTGCAAAGGAGCGCTGGAAACAGTGAAGAAATTCGGATGGCCCCCCGATATCATCCATTGTAGTGGCTGGATGACCGGGTTGATACCTGCTTATATTAAAACGGCTTATAAAAAAGAGCCGGTGTTCAGTAATAGTAAAGTGGTATTCACGATCGGACAGAACACATTCAAAGAAAAAATGGGTGCCGATTTCATGAAACAGGCATTGATCAATGCCAACGTGAAGGATAAAGACCTGGAGCCATTCAAAGAAGCGACCAATACGGCTCTTTTCAGAGGTGGCGCAACCTATGCAGATGCCATTAGTTTTGGTGCCGATAAAATAGACAAAAAACTCGTTGAAGAATTTGCCAAAGTAAAGGGTAAAAAAGTAGTTCCCTTCAAAGGCTGGGATTCTGATTTAACAGAGTATTTAGAATTGTACAACGACCTTGCGAGCAAGTAATTACTTACCATCCATGCATTTACCCTTTACACTGCGAAAGCGATTTGTTTTTTCTTTTCTCATCATTTTAATTGTTGCAGGCTGTACGCGCATCACTTCCACCGACCTGGGCAGCGGGCTTATTCCGCCCATCGATGGTGTGATTACCAAGGATACGCTGCTGGATGTTATCACAGATAATTTCGACGACCCCGATACAGCGAGGGTATATCGTTCAGATATGCACGTGCTGGGCGCTATTACCAATGACCCGCTTTTCGGAAAGACCAAAGCGGCGATGTATTTTGAAATGCAGCCCGATTCTTATCCATTTTATATACCGGGCACAAAAGACAGCGTTGTAGTAGATTCGGCGGTGCTGATCCTGCATTACGATGGGGTGTATGGCGATTCCACGCAGCCGCTCCGTATTAATGTTTCTGAGATCGATCCCACCACGCCGATCGACCTTACGCGGAACTATCCCGCCAATTATCCGGATCTGTATCCGATCAGAACCCTCGGTCCGCTGGCAGCTCCCGTAACCGTTGACATCAGGCGCCTGGGCGACTCTGTTAAGAACCGTTTTGAAAAAACTACTAACCAGTTGCGCATCAGGTTGAACAATGATGTGGCCAGGAGGTTCATGAAAGTGTACGATTCGAGTAATGTATATAAGTCAGACTCTTTACTGCGGACCGTTTTTGCCGGCTTTGCTGTTACTGCAGATGCGGTGAGTCCGGCCAACGCCCTGCTCAGGATCAACCTGGTAGATACCAGCACCAAACTGGCGCTCTATTATAATTCCAGCAGCACCGGCGCTACCCAACGGGATACTTCGGTACGGTATTTCAGGTGCCATTCGTCCAGCGGCAGCGTAAACTATGTAACCCGCAACCGCAGCGGAAGTGAAGTCGCCAATCACCTGACCACAACATCCAAACCCGATTCCCTGGTATACCTTCAAACAGGCCCCGGCACTTATGTGCGGGTACGGATACCCGGACTGAAAACGTTATCAAACCGCATCATTCACCGCGCTGAGCTGATTGCTGAGCAGGTGCCCGATGACGCCAATTCAATGCTGGAAACCCAACTGTTGCCACCGCGTTTCCTATTGTTGAGCGTATTCGATTCTGCGAATAATTACAAACGAAATGTACCCAATGACTTCATTGTAGGTTCGAGCGGCGCGAATATTTCTTCTTTTGGAGGAGGGCTCCTGTATAAAACTGTTCCGGGATACGACAGGCTGGGTACTTATGTGTTCGACCTGAGCCGTTATGTACAAGGCATCGTTACCCGGCAGGATACCCTGCAAACGCTTCGCCTCACGGCACCTGTGAACGACTCTTTACATTACCACAATCCCTATCCGGCCAATACCGGTACCGGTTCGCTTTATTATCTAACACCTTCCTCAATAGGTAATACCATTGGTTATGGAAGGATTCGCCTGGGAGGTGGAACGCATTCCCATTTCAGGATGCGCCTGCGGATTATTTATTCACGTATTTGATAGACTATTTCTTACTGATCTATATTTGCACTCACTAAACAAAACAATATGCCTTATCTCTTTACTTCTGAAAGTGTATCTGAGGGACATCCGGATAAAGTGGCCGATCAGATATCTGATGCATTGATCGACAATTTCCTGGCCTTTGACGCACAATCAAAAGTGGCTTGTGAAACACTGGTAACTACCGGTCAGGTAGTATTAGCCGGTGAAGTGAAATCCAAAGCTTACCTGGATGTGCAGGAGATCGCCCGTGGTGTGATCCGTAAGATCGGTTATACCAGGAGCGAATACATGTTCGAAGCCAACAGCTGTGGTATTCTTTCCGCTATTCATGAGCAATCAGCCGATATCAACCAGGGTGTTGACCGTAAGAAGAAAGAAGAGCAGGGAGCGGGCGATCAGGGTATGATGTTTGGTTATGCATCCAATGAAACAGATGATTACATGCCGCTGGCGCTGGACCTGGCCCACAAAATATTGATCGAATTGGCTGCCCTTCGTCGCGAGAACAAGCAGATCAAATACCTGCGTCCCGATGCCAAGAGCCAGGTGACCCTGGAGTATGATGATAACAACAAACCCGTTCGTATCGACGCCATTGTAGTATCTACCCAGCACGATGATTTTGACACCGAGGCCAAAATGCTGGCGAAGATCAAGGAAGACATCATCAAGATCCTGATTCCCCGTGTAAAGAACAAGTACAAGAAATACGCGAAACTGTTCAACGATAAGATCAAATACCATATCAACCCCACTGGTAAATTCGTGATCGGCGGACCACATGGCGATACCGGGGTAACCGGTCGTAAGATCATAGTAGATACCTACGGTGGTAAAGGCGCGCACGGTGGTGGCGCTTTCAGTGGTAAAGACCCCAGCAAGGTAGACCGTTCAGCGGCTTACGCTACCCGTCACATTGCCAAAAACCTGGTAGCTGCGGGTGTGGCCGATGAAGTGTTGGTACAGGTATCTTATGCTATTGGTGTGGCACAGCCTACCAGCATCAACGTGAACACTTTCGGTACCGCCAAAGTGAAGAAGACCGATGGACAGATTGCCAAGATCGTGGAAGGTTTGTTTGATATGCGTCCTTACTTTATTGAGCAGCGCCTGAAACTGCGTAACCCTATCTACAGCGAAACAGCAGCATACGGACACATGGGCCGCAAGAGTGAAGAAGTAACGAAAGAGTTTAAATCGCCCGATGGTAAAGTGAAGAAAGTGAAAGTGGAATTGTTTACCTGGGAGAAACTGGATTATGTTCCGAAAGTGAAGAAAGCATTCGGTTTAAAATAAAAACACTTCATTACAAAAACCTCTGTCAAAAGCAGGGGTTTTTTATTTGAGTGAGGTATTAAATTGATCGCAATGGAAAACAATCCCTGGAAAATAACCGGAGAGAAAGAAGTATACCAGAATCCCTGGATTGCACTGACGGAATACGATGTGCTGAATCCAGCCGGAAAGAAAGGTATTTACGGTAAGGTGCATTTTAAAAATACGGCCGTAGGTATTATGGTATTGGATGAAGGGATGAACACCTACCTGGTAGGACAATACCGTTTCCCTTTACAGGCCTATAGTTGGGAAATTCCCGAAGGAGGTAGCCTGATCGCCGGCGGTGTTGCCCCGCTGGAAGGGGCTAAGAGGGAGTTGCTGGAAGAAACAGGACTGGTGGCTGCACACTGGCAGCCCTTACTGGAAATGCATCTCTCCAATTCTGTGAGTGATGAAAAAGCCATTATTTACCTGGCAACAGGCCTCACACAACAGGAGGCTGAGCCGGAAGAAACGGAACAACTGGTGGTACGTAAAATGCCCTTTGAAGAGGTATATCAAATGGCTGAAAAAGGAGAGATCACTGATTCGATGAGTGTGGCTGCTATTATAAAAGTGAAATTGATGTTGGTTCAGGGACGATTGAAATAATACATTTGCAGATGGCTGTTAAACAAAGTTCCCTGATCATAGGGCGGCAACCCCTGATAGAAGCGCTCGAGTCCGGAAGGGCCATCGATAAAATATTGCTGCAAAAAAATACTGGTGGCGACATAGTAAACCAGATCAGGCAGCTGGCGCGTGAACGCCAGGTACCTATACAGCCTGTTCCGGTAGAAAAGCTCAACAGTCTTACCCGTGCCAATCACCAGGGCGTGCTGGCTTTCGTTGCATTGGTGCCTTATCTCGATCTGCAACAGGTGATAGACCATGTGGTATCGAAAGGAGAAGCGCCTTTGTTCGTAATGCTCGATGGGGTGACTGATGTGCGCAATATCGGCGCCATAGCCCGAAGCGCAGTTTGTTGCGGTGCACAGGCCATCATCATTCCCGATAAAGGAGTAGGTGCCCTGAACGAAGAAGCCATGAAAAGCAGTGCCGGTGCACTGGAGCACATCCATATTTGCCGGGTGAACAGCCTGCTCAAAGCCGTTGATACCTTGCATCTGAATGGTATACAGGTCTTTACCAGTGAAATGCGCGCCGATAAAAAAGTATTTGAGCTCCATTTTCCCAATCCCTGCTGTATCATCATGGGTGATGAAGGCAGGGGAGTGCAGGCGCATCTTGCCAAAGCAGCCGATGCTTTTTTTACTATCCCTATGGCTACGAAATTCGATTCCTTCAATGTTTCGGTGGCAACGGGGATCGTGCTTTATGAAGCCATGAAGCAGCGGATTAAATAATCCAAACATTTTTTTCTATTTTGATAGGAAATTAAAACCCTATCATTCTGTAGGTATTGGTCTTTTGGGTGTATCCCTTGCATTTGGATTAACCGTTCTTACGACCGCTTATTCATTGTGCCCCATTTCGGGCACTCACCGTTTTGCTTTTGACTTTTGCATTTAGTGTAACTTGCTGTCATGAATGCCGATACTTTATTGCCTGCTTTGCAGCTTATAGAATGTCCCCGCGATGCCATGCAGGGATGGCCGCATTTGATTGCAACTGCCGATAAGGTCCGGTACCTGAATGCATTGCTGCAAGTAGGTTTTGATACATTGGATTTCGGGAGTTTTGTTTCTCCCAAAGCAATTCCGCAAATGGCGGATACAAGGGAAGTATTGAAAGGGTTGGACCTGGGCAGTACTTCTACAAAACTATTGGCCATTGTAGCCAATGAGCGGGGGGCGGAAGAAGCAGTGGTGTATGATACGGTGCATTACCTTGGATTTCCTTTTTCCATTTCCCCCACATTTCAACTCCGCAATACCAACAGTACCATAGAAGAAAGTGAGAAGCGGGTGGATGCTATTCAGGAATTGTGCCTGAAAACCGGAAAAGAACTGGTGATCTACCTCAGCATGGGTTTCGGTAATCCATACAATGATCCATATAATGAAGATATTTTATTGCAATGGGCTGATGCGATGGCTGAAAAAGATATTCGTATTATATCGTTGGCCGATACCGTTGGATTAGCCACTCCCTCCCAGATCAGCAAGGCACTGATTACATTGATTCCCCAACACCCGGATATTACTATCGGTGTGCATCTGCACTCCACTGCTCAAAACTGGGAAGCTAAACTCACTGCGGCGCTTGATGCGGGTTGCCTGCGTTTCGACGGCGCCCTGAAAGGTATCGGCGGCTGCCCCATGGCGCAGGATGAACTGATCGGAAATATGGATACTTTGCTGATGATACCTTATTTTCAAAAAAGAAACTTATCATTGGATTTGGACGAAATAGCTTTGAAAATGAGTACTCATTTAGCAACAACCCTATTTGTCCAGCCCTAAACTGTATTCAAAATTGCCTACCATATTTATCATAGCAGGGTGTAATGGAGCGGGAAAAACAACCGCTTCTTTTACGGTATTACCTGACTTGTTGAACGTCAAAGAGTTCGTAAATGCAGATGAAATAGCCAGAGGACTTTCGCCATTTCAACCAGAAAAAGTATCTATTGAAGCAGGCAGAATTATGCTCAAACGTATTGATGAATTGATTGAGTTAAAACATGATTTTGCCTTCGAAACTACGTTGGCAACACGAAGTTTTGTAAATCTTTGTATTGAGGCAAAAAAGAAAGGATATGCTATTTGCCTCGTTTTTCTGTGGCTTGATAGTCCTGAATTGGCAATTGAACGTGTAAAACAACGGGTATCAACTGGCGGACATGACATCCCGCGTGAAACTATTATAAGAAGATACCAAACAGGTCTGAAGAATTTCGTTACTTTGTATAAGGATGTTGTTGACTTCTGGCTTTTATTCGATAATTCACGAACAGATCAGGAGTTGATAGCGGAAGGGAAATGGGGAAAGCGGCCTATGGTTTATAATTCTGAAAAATGGGCGATTATTCAATCTTATGCTTAATCTGACATGGAAACCACAGAAATAAAAGCTAAAATCATTGAGGGGAATAGACTTGCCTTAAAAAAACTGGTGGAAAAGAAGAAGAAGGAGGGTTCATTTCTTCTTGTGTCTGAGAAAGGGAAAGTGGTAAAGGTAAATGCCAAGGATATTAAATTATAACCCTGGAGTCCTGGAGTTTCTGCACTTATGAAATTTCATTTTGAATTTGATGTGAAGAAAATGTTGCACCCGATTCAACACCAGCATAACCTGATGTTGATAGGCTCCTGTTTTACAGAGAATATGGGAGAGAAGTTGCAGAAACACAAATTCAAAGTGATGGATAATCCTAATGGTATACTGTTCAACCCGGTAAGTGTTGCAGAAGCCATCACGGCCTATGTAGACAATACTATCTATACAGCAGCAGACCTTTTCCAATACAACGATGCATGGCATAGTTGGAAACACCACAGCCGCTTTTCGGCAACAACAGCTGAAGCATCATTGCAAAAGATCAATACCGCCACAGCGGCTGCACATGCTTACCTGTCAAATGCCGATCATATCATGATCACGCTGGGCTCTGCGTGGATTTATACTTTAACAGAGAAAGCCCCCCAGGCTAAACACGGATCTGTAGCTGCCAATAACCACAAGGCGCCCGCTGATTGGTTTTACAGGCGCCTCATGGCTATAGAAGAAGTGCTGAGTGTGCTGGATAATATGATCCACCGCTTGTTTTTCTTCAACCCTAAATTGAAGATCATTTTTACCATCAGCCCCGTACGTCATCTGCGTGAAGGAGTGATAGAGAACAACAGGAGCAAAGCCGTGCTGATACAAGCCGTGCATCATCTTGTTGACAAGTTCGATCGCCTGTATTATTTTCCTGCGTATGAACTGGTAATAGATGATCTGCGTGATTACCGGTTTTATGCCGAAGACCTGGTGCACCCCAACTACCAGGCCACGCAATATGTATGGGAAAAATTCCTGGGCGCCTGCATGGATGATGATACACGAAACCTGATCAAAGAAATTGCCGAGATCAATATTGCCCATAACCACCGCCCTTTTAATGCTACGTCGGCCCAGCACAGGAAATTCATGGCTAGTTATCATGAAAAGACCTGGCAATTACAGCAAAAACATCCCTACCTGGATTTCAGCGAAGAGCTACAATACTTCGCTTTTTAGATCAGTGGATACGATCACCCCGCACTTCTAATTCCTGCATGATGGCTACTTCATGTTCCAGCCACTCTTTCCATCGCTGTCTCACACGTTCTTTGGAGATATACAGTTCTGCCAGATCGATGAATAATGCATAATGTCCGGCTTCACTTTCCATGAAACGGCGATAGAAATTGCGCAGGTATTCATCCGTTAACCCTTCGCTCAGCCGTTTGAAACGCTCACAGCTCCTGGCTTCGATCATGGCCATGGTAAGAAGTTGATCCAATAACCTTCCTTCTTCATTGCCGCCTTTTTGCTGGAAAGCGAGCAGCCTGTTTACATACGCATCTTTCCGCTGACGCCCCAGCTTAAGTCCGCGACGTTGTAACTCGTGTAATACCAGCCGGAAATGTCCCCATTCTTCTGTAACGATGGGCGATAATTGAACAACGAGTTGTTCTCTATCCGCATAGCGTTGAATGAGTGAAATACAGGTAACAGATGCTTTCTGTTCGCAATAAGCATGATCGGTGAGGATGGCTTCCAGACTCAGCTCGGTCAGGTTCACCCAACGCGGATCGGTAGGCAGGCGCAGGCCAAGTATGTTTTTGGTATGATCGGATATTTCCATCATGCTATTTATTTCCTCCGCAAATATCTGCAACAAAACTTTAGCTTTGAGCGATGTACCCCGATGATTTTCTCCAAAAAAAACTGAATGAACGCATCAGTCACGATGCATTGCGCAGCCTCCGCCTGCCCGATGGAAAGGCTGATTTCTGTTCCAATGATTACCTGGGGATGGTACATGACCGGAAGATCATCACCCATGACACAGATAATGCATCTGGATCTACAGGCTCCCGGTTACTCGCTGGCAATCATCCGTTGATGGAAACCGTGGAAAAGCAAATTGCTCTTTTTCATCAGGCACCAACAGCGCTTCTCTTCAACTCTGGCTACGATGCGAACCTGGGACTCTTATCCTGTGTGCCGCAGAAAGGAGATACGATATACTACGACCAGCTCTGTCATGCATCCATCCGCGATGGGATGCGACTCTCTTTTGCTCAGTCGTTTTCTTTTGCGCATAACGACATGAACGATCTGGAAAAAAAAATTCAGCAGCATGCTACCGGTAACCTGTTCATCGTAACAGAATCGGTATTCAGTATGGATGGAGATATTTGTCCGCTCAGCAACCTGGTTGCCATCAGCCAACGATACAATGCCCACCTCATCATCGACGAAGCGCATGCAACAGGTGTGATAGGAGAAGAGGGTGAAGGGCTTGTACAGCAGCAACAATACCAGCATTCGGTCTTTGCCCGGGTGCATACATTCGGTAAAGCCTGTGGCTGTCATGGTGCAGTAGTATTGGGGTCGGCATCATTGCGCAGCTACCTCATCAACTTTGCACGGAGCCTGATCTATTCCACCGCCTTGCCCGAACATGCCGTAGCGGCTATCGGTGAAAGTTACCGGCTGTTTCCTGGCATGCATACACAAAGAGCAAGGCTGAAAGCATTGGTGCAACGATTTCAACAAGCCAACCTGGCTTATGAAAAGCTGGTCTCTTTTACGCCTATACAAGCAGTGATTGTTCCGGGCAATGAAGCCGTAAAACACCTGGCCATGCAGCTACAGGATAGCGGACTGGATGTCCGTCCTATTTTATATCCTACTGTTCCCAAAGGCAAAGAGCGCCTGCGAATTGTATTGCATGCATTCAATACCGATGGTGAAATGGAAAAATTAATTACCTGCCTGCAATAACGGGTATCTTCATTAAGTCAGGCTTTTTCCTTATTTTCAATAACACAACCATTCTTCCTTATGAGACTCCTGCCATGTATCCTCAGTGCTGTAGCTACGATGGGTATAACCACGTTGTTGAATGTGCAGTTACCCGCCGGTGAAAGCAAAACACCCCGGCTGGGATATTTTCTTTCTCCGCAACAGGGCTTCTGGCAAAATGCAGAACCTGCTGATGCTTCGTTTGATGGCGATATCAAAGTAAGCGGACTGAAAGGCAAAGTAGACGTTTATATGGACGACCGGCTCGTGCCGCATATCTATGCAGACAATGACCTGGATGCTTATTATGTTCAGGGCTTCCTGCATGCCAAATTCAGGCTGTGGCAGATGGAATTCCAGACTTATGTGGCAGGCGGCAGGCTTAGTGAGATCGTAGGAGAAGGGCGTGTAAATACCGACCGCTTTTTCAGGAGACTTGGAATGGTATATGGAGCAGAGAAGACTGCAAAGGATATGGAAAATCATCCTGAACTAAAAGCCCTGGTGGAATCGTATGCAGCTGGAATAAATGCTTATATCAAATCGCTCAAACCAGAACAAATTCCTTTTGAATACAAACTGCTCGACTATCGGCCCGAAGAATGGACATCTTTCAAGACCTATCTTTTCCTGATGTTCATGTCGTACGATCTTACTGCACGCGGCACTACTACCGATTTACAAATGACCAATGCCAGGAATTACTTCGGATATAAAGATTTTGAACAATTGTATCCGGCCGTTCAGGATTCATTGGATCCTATTATCCCCAGGGGAACAGAGTTTGCAAAACCTTCTGTTGTTCCCCAAAAACCTGCGGGCGCCGATTCTGTTTACCTGGGTCATACACGAACTGCAGCCATTGCTCCTCCTGAGTTGCCGGCTAAAAACAATGGCAGCAACAATTGGGCGGTATCGGGCAGCAAAACCCAAAGCGGACACCCGATACTTTGCAACGACCCGCATCTTGGATTGAACCTTCCGTCTTTGTGGTACGAAGTACAGATCACCACACCCGAATACAGCACTTATGGAGCGAGCTTCCCGGGCGCGCCCTCTGTCATCATTGGGTTTAACGATAGCATCGCCTGGGGTGTAACCAATGCAGGAAGGGATGTGATCGATTATTTCGATCTGAAATTCAAAGACACCACACTACAGGAATATTGGTACAACGGCGCCTGGAAAAAAGCCGATAGCAGGAAAGAAGTTATCCGGATCAAGGGGAAACCAGACCTGGTAGAAAATATCGCCATGACTGAATTTGGTCCGGTTATGTATGATAACAGTTACAAGAATGCGAGCACCGAAGGCAAATACCTGGCTATTCACTGGACTGCCCACGAGGGCGGCAATGGGCCGGAAGTATTTTTTCGCTTGAACCATGCTAAAAATTACGACGATTACCTCGCCGCCATCAATACCTGGAAATGCCCGGGGCAGAATTTTGCTTTTGCATCTGTGTCGGGCGATATAGCCATTAAACAACAAGGCAAATTTGTTGCGCGCTGGAAAAGACAGGGCGATTTTGTATTACCCGGGGCCGATAGCAGCTACCAGTGGCAAGGTTATATACCGGTTGACGAAAACCCGGCGATCAAAAATCCCGACAGGGGCTTTGTGAGCAGTGCCAATCAAATGCCTACAGACAGCACCTATCCGTATTACCTCGGAGCGCCTGTCAATTTCCCTCCCTATAGGGGTTTTATCATCAACAGAAAGCTGTCGGCCATGAATAACATCACACCGCAGGACATGCAGCAAATGCAAACCGATAATTACAACATATTCGCAGAGATGGCAAGGCCCGTTATATTGAAGTACCTCGACGAAGCATCTCTCGACGATACCGATAAAAAATACCTGGCATTGTTGAAAGGCTGGAATCTCCGAAATGATATCAACGAAAAAGGCGCGACCGTTTTCAGGTGTATATGGGATAGCATTGAAACACAGATGTGGTCGGATGAATTTGCTAAATCCAAATTGCCCTTGCCATGGCCAGATGAATCTACTTTACTGGAAAGCCTGATCAAGGATAGTACCTATCGTTTTGCAGACGACATCAATACGCCCGATAAAAAAGAAACCGTGCGCGAAACCATTACCAAAGCCTGTAAAAAAGCCTGTGCCTATTTCAAACAACTTGAAAAGGAAGACAAATTGGCCTGGGGTGGTTTTAAAGACACCAAAGTCACGCACTTGCTGAAGATACCGGCACTGAGCCGCTTTCACCTGCCCATCGGTGGAGGCACACATATCATCAATGCAACAAAAGATTCGCATGGCCCCAGCTGGCGTATGATCGTACACCTGACAGAAACAGTGGAAGCTTATGGTGTGTACCCTGGCGGACAAAGCGGTAATCCCGGCAGTAAGTATTATGATACATTTATCGATAGCTGGGCAAGCGGAAAGTATTATCGCCTGCTCTTCCTGAAAAAACAGGCAGCGCAGAAACATGAAAAAATAAAATGGCACATTAGTTTCGTCAACGGATAACCCTATGCATTATGAAATTCATCACAGCTTTATTTCTCACTGCTTTTCTTGCCTTCGCGGTTGGTATTTATGGAATATTTCCCTGGTGGAGTTTTATGATCACTTCATTCCTTGTGTCAGTAGCTATCCATCAAAGGGCCGTGAAAGCCTTTTTGGCAGGCTTCCTGGGCCTTTTCATTTTATGGGTAAGCCTGGCTGCTATGAAAGATGTTGCCAATGAACACATACTGTCTACCAAAGTTGCAAAAATATTACCGTTGGGAGGGTCCTTTGTTGTATTGATATTGCTTACAGGTGTGTTGGGAGGATTGGTATCCGGACTGTCCGCTCTTACAGGCAGCTTTTTCAGACAGTCTAAACATTAAGTCGTGGGAGAAACCAGTATTACCGGATCATGGGTTTCGGGATGAGATATGATACTGGTATGTATGCCAAATACATCCTGGATAATATTACTATTAATAGAAGCCGGTTCTTCCAACTTGTGCACCAGTTGACCCTTTTTGAGGAAAAGGATATGATCTGCATACCTTATTGCCAGGTTGATGTCATGTAGAACGGCTATCACTGTTACATATTCATTGGTTAGTTGTTTGGTAACATCGAGGAACTGGTACTGGTATTGGATATCCAAGTGAGATACCGGTTCGTCCAGCAACAATATTTTTGGGTTATCGGCAGTGGCAGAACCAATCTGACTAAGCACGCGGCTCATTTGCACTTTTTGTGCTTCTCCGCCAGATAAGGTATGATAGTAGCGTTTGGCTAAGTGGGTTATACCCATACGTTGCATGCTGTTTTGCACTATTTCCTTGTCAAGTGGGGAAGGGCAAGGTTTGATGTAAGGGTAGCGACCCATCATCGTTACTTCTTCTGCGGTCATATTAAAAGAGAGCTGTTGCTGTTGTGTAAGCACTGCCCGTTTCAATGCCAGCTGATTTGTCTGTATGGCACAGAGTGATTGACCTTCTAACAATACTTCTCCTGTTGAAGGATGATGAATGCCCGATAATAATTTAAGCAGGGTAGACTTACCTGCTCCGTTCATACCCATGATGATGGTAAAAGTTCCGGGTTGAACTTCAAATGAAATATCCTGTAACAACCATTGCTGATCTACCAGGAATCCCAGGTGGCGAACACTGATGATCGGCTTAAGCATTGAACAGGTTCATTTTTTTCAGTAAGAAAATAAATACCGGTGCCCCTATCAGAGAGGTAATGATGCCAACGGGTATTTCGGCCGGGACCAGTAACGATCGGGCGGCCAGATCTGCCAGCGTAAGTAATATCGCTCCACCAAGCATGGAAGCCGGTAGCAGTATTTTGTTGTTACTACCTATCAGTAACCGCATAATATGAGGTGTGATCAATCCTACAAAACTAATCACACCTGCAAACGCCGTTACAACGGCAATCACAACAGCGTTGATCAGCAGCACCTTTTTCTTCAATCGTTCCAGGTCTACTCCTGTATAGGCTGCATTGTCTTCGCCAAGCATTAATATGTTTAATTGGTTGGTTAGCCTGAAAGAAAAGGCAAGGCATATCATCGACACCACAGCGGTGATCCCCACCTGCGTCCAGGTAGCGCCGGAGAAATTACCGAGGCTCCAGAAAGTAATACTCCGCGCTTGCGGATCGCGCGCCAGGTAACTCATGAAGCCGGTAGCGCTCAATCCCACTGCATTAATGGCAATTCCGATAAGTAATAATGAAATGATGGATAAGTGATGGGTTTTGCGTGCCAGGTAGTAAACGGCCATCGAAGCGGCCAGCGCACCAATGAAAGCTGCAAAAGGTACCAGCATGGGGCCCAGGGCATTTTTCACCGGTATGCTTATTAGATCACCAGCTACAAAAACAAGAGAAGCTCCAAAAGCTGCTCCAGCACTGGTTCCTACAAGTCCGGGCTCTACAATGGGATTCCTGAATAATCCCTGCATCAATACCCCTGATACCGACAGTACCATTCCTGTAAGCATAACCTGTAACACCCTGGGCAGACGGATTTGTATGAATACATTTTCTTCTATGTGTTGGAACTGACTATTGGTGATCCAGTGCCTGAATGCCGCCAACATATCATGAAAGGAAATAGATACGGCGCCGCTTGCAGCTGCTTCGAAAAAAACGATTGCAAGCAACAGGTATAAAATGAAAAAATTGCTTTTCTTATTGAGTTTTTGCATGGCCGGTGGCATGTATCAGCTGCATCAGTTGTAAAATATTCTTCCCGCTGCGTGGACCAAAATAAACCAGGTCGTGCTCTTCGAACCGGTATATCCTGTTGTTTTTTGCGGCGTTGGTCAATGCAACACCGGGTAGTGTCTTGAACTGTTCGGCGCCTCCCATCTTATCAAAGCCGTAATTGGTAGCAATGATCACATCCGGGTTTGCAATGGCAATGGCTTCTGCGCTGATCTGGTGAGCACCTTTGGCATCGTACCGGGCAGCTTTACCACCTGCCATAGCGATCATTTTATCTGCCGCCCCGTTTCTTCCGCTCATGACAAAAAATACATTATTGGCCTGCCCGTAATGGATAACCATTACACTGGGGGTATCCTTCACTGCAGAAAGCGCCTGGTCTACTTCCAACCTGTCGGCATCCATTTTTCGGATGATGGAATCTGCTTTTGCTTCCGTACCCAAAGCAACACCTAGTTCTTTCAGCAACAACCGGGCGCTATCAAAAGTAGCAGCACCGCCGAAAGCACGCAGGTGAATACCCGCTTTCTCGAGCTGAGGCAGCACAGTAGCCGGCCCAATATCGTTGCTGTGGATCACCAGATCGGGTTTCATGGAAATAATGCCTTCAACACTCAATGCCCGGTGATAACCCACAGATGGTAAAAGTTTCGCACTATCAGGATAGGTACTGGTCAGGTCGCAGGCAACAAGATTGTGTCCTTTCCCTAATGCGAATAACATTTCAGTAAGATGTTTGGATATGCTTACAATGCGCATATCTCTTTTCATGTCCGCTTCTTTGTTACTGAAGCGCCCACAAGCACTTATGAATAAAAGCAGGAATATCCAATAAAAAGTTTGTATTTTTTTCATGATGGAGCGAGTTTAGGGCTACTTACTGTTTCCTAAATTATAAGTTAAGTTCAATCCCCCGAAATAGTTTGCTTTATTAGGCCCTGGCAAATAAGCATCGGGTAACTGATTCACAAAAACCATATTGGGATATTGTACGCCGGTGATGTTGTTGACACCAAAGAAAAGATCCATGTTGAAGCGCTGACAGAAATGTTGCCGGATGCCCAGCTTTGCATTCAGCAGGTTATAGCTGGTGGTCTGGTTCAATCCGTCGGAACTAATGGGCATGGCATCTTTATACCTGTACAGTACATTAGCATACATGCCTTGTGCTAAGCCAAGGTCAACCCCAATGTTGGCAGTAAAAGGAGCTACGCCGGCAACAGGCTGATCGCTGTAGTCAACAACAGTGATACTGGTAGCAGGTGTATTCAGCTTCTGGAAAACATAATCCCTGTACCTGAAATGCGAATAGGCAAAATTGGCAAAAGGCTGAACAGAACGGAAGAAGCTACTGCCCGATTGATAGGCTTTATATTTCAGTAAGGCTTCAATGCCCTGATCATCCTGCCTGCCGCCATTGGCTATATAACTATAGGCAGTGGTAGTACTATTCAATGGAACGGCAACGACGGTCATTTTGTTTTTAAACTGCGCATCATACAATGCCAATTGATAACTGAGCCGATCGTGGAACAACACACCTTTACTGCCGACCTCAATCTGGTCTCCAACCTCAGGCTTTAATTCGGTATTGAGACGTCCGGTTGCAGGAATAAAGAAATAAGCGCTTGCCGGAGCTTTATATCCCCGGCTGCAATTGATATAAACAGAAAACCCTTTGCTGAATATTTTGTTCACGGCTATATGCGGCGAAGTCATTCCCGAAAAACTGTTCTGATAATGGGTGGGCTTGGTGTTGCCCGCTACATAGAATTGATCTTTGAGTTCAATTTGCATGCTGCTTGTTCCAATGCCGCCGGTAACAGAAAGATCATGCGGCAAAGAGAGGGTCCATTCGGTAAAGAGAGAAGTTGTACCGGAATAAGTGGATTGATTGCTCCGCATGGCGCCAATGATCCAATACCCGTTAGTGTCTAAGCGGTTGACCACCATATTATAACCTATCACCTGTGCATACTGGTGCTGCGTTTCAATACCGGTAATGCTGCTTACACTGCTTCCATCGGCTAAATCGAATTTCATGTTCACTACCGATCGCAATCCGATATTCACGGGGTTCTTATCTGTCCATCCACCGGCTGAACTGGAATGGCTGGTAACTCCTGAGCCGAAAACCGAAGTGGTATTGGAGAATTGTTGATTGAAATGGTAAGTGTGCGCCAGACCTGCCCTGAAACTGATGACCGCCGAATGGGCGTCGCGCTTGATGTAATCGGGGTTGCCGGAATAATCCATGTTTTGGTATTGCGCAATAGTTAATTCACCGCCACGCTGGTCATAGCTGTTGCTGAAACCAAAGTAGGAACTGATGCTTTGCTTATTGTTCAATTGAAAGTCTCCCGCATAGCTGGTAAATCTTTTGGTAGAAGCGGTATGTGCCATGTATCCATCGGAGTGCTGGTAACCGTAATTAAGTAAAACGGAAGAGCGGTCGGTAGCTGTTTTAAAACGGGTAGTGAACCGCTGCAGCCCATAACTGCCCGTCATGATATCCTGCCCAACAGTTGTTACTCCTTTCTCAGGCCTGGTGGTTTTCAGGTTCACCACACCGGCAATGGCCAATCCGTACAAAGTACCGGAAGGACCTTTTACTACTTCCACATCTCCGATCGAAGCGAAGTCAATATCATCCATCAATGTAATGCCTTCGGCATCGGTAACAGGAATGCCATTGAGATAAACTTTAGCGCCCTGCCCATCGAAATTGCTGCTGATACCACGCGTGCTGCCGATGCCATTGCCATACCCGCGGATATTGAATTGCTGTCCGGAAGAAATGCCGCGTCGCTGCATGGTCATGCCCGGTATATTACTGTTGATGGCATCATCTAGGTACAGACCGTTACCGCGTTTGAGTTCTGTTTCACCCAGTTTGGCAATGGAGGCCGATTGGTAAAGTAGCGATGGATGCTGCGCAGTAGTAGCAGTGATCTCTACCGTGTCCAGGATATTGCTCAACGGATGGAGACCTATGTTCAGCTCCTGGTCGCAACTCCTGATGGTTACGCGACTCACTTCGTATCCGATAAAGGAAACAATAATCTTACTGGTTTTGCTGCAATCAATTTGAAAAGCGCCATTCTTGTCGGTAGTAGTACCGCCTTTGCCCTGGAATGCGATGGTTGCACCACTTAAAGGAGCTTTTGTTATAACGTCAAATACTTTTCCGGTGATCTTTTTTTGCGCATACACATTGAATGTGAATATGGTTAATACAGCTGCCAATAAACAACATTTCATATAATGTTTAGGGTTGAATTGTAAGTATCCTCAAAAGAAGCAAGAATCCCAGTAATAAGTAAAATTTGTTTTTGTACATCAAAACATTACTACACTGGGATTGCTTGACGAAGATAAGATAGAGAGATTGATATTACCACTTTTTCGGCATTCCTTCGGGAGCGCTTCGGGGCCGCTTCGCACCTGCTTCGGGATTGATTCGGGTTTCCTTCGGAGATCCTTCGAGACCGCTTCGGGATCGCTTCGCAAATTCCCGAAGCAATCCCGAAGAAACACCGAAGCAGGTGCGAAGGAAACCCGAATCAATCCCGAATCGATCCCGAGAGACAGTCGAAGAACACTCGAAACGCTCCCGAAGCAGCTTCGAATCGCCGTGTTACAGGATATTTTAACCCGACTTTAGTCGGACAACAATGATATAAAATTGTACCTTCACACCGAAATTTTGACCACCCTGCAAGTGGTTCTATTATTGAATAGAGCATTTCCGTAAAGGAGATGCCTGAAATTTGTCAGACATGCCCGTATTACACAACCGCGTATCGAACGAGGAGTTGAAGCAACGCCTCATGGAAGAAGACTTCCACAGAACCACCATCAGTTTTTACCAGTATTTCCCTATTCAGAACCCGCAGGAGTTCCGCGATTTCCTTTATAAGCACCTGAACAGTTTGCAGGTATTCGGACGCATCTATGTGGCGAAAGAAGGAGTGAATGCGCAGATCAGTGTGCCGGACGCCAACCTCGAAGCATTCAGGTCTTTCCTGTATTCCATTGAGCCGCTGAGTGGATTGCGTTTGAATATCGCAGTAGATGATGATGGCAAAAGTTTCTGGGTATTGAAGATCAAAGTGCGGGATAAGATCGTGGCCGATGGGATAGAGGACACATCGTTCAGCATGGAGCGGAAGGGCCGGTATGTGAATGCAGCGCAGATGAATGAATTGCTCAAAGATCCAACCACAGTGGTCATCGACATGCGCAATCATTACGAATACGAAGTAGGTCATTTTGAAAACGCCATTGAAATTCCTTCCGATACTTTTCGCGATCAGTTGCCCATGGCTGTGGATATGATGAAGGGAAATGAAGAAAAGAACATCATCATGTATTGCACCGGTGGTATCCGTTGTGAAAAAGCCAGCGCGTACATGCTCCACAAAGGATTCAACCACGTATTCCATCTCGAAGGCGGTATTATCAATTATGCCAAACAAGCCAAAGAGCTGGGTATACAACCTAAATTCATTGGAAAGAATTTTGTGTTTGATGACCGCCTCGGCGAACGCATCACAGAAGATGTGATTGCCAAATGCCATCAATGCGGACAACCCTCCGATACCCATACCAATTGCAAAAACAATGGTTGCCACTTATTGTTCATCCAGTGCGAAAGTTGTGCCGCAGCATACGAAGGATGTTGCAGTACTGCCTGTAAAGACACCCTGCACCTGCCGCTGGAGCGTCAAAAACAAATCCGCCAGGGAGTAGACATGGGAAGGAACGTGTTCAATAAAAGTAAGTCGCGATTGAGACCACGGCTGGATGAAGATCGGCAGCCTTAAATCAAAGCGCTCCTAATTGTTTCAAACTATCTGTTACCAGTTGTTCCGTTGTGGCATCGCTCAGTGTTTGCGGAACAAAATTTTGCCCGGTTACTTTTTCGTAGAGCTCAATATAACGTTGACTGATGGTGTTGATCCATTCATCGGTCATCTCAGGAACGGTTTGCCCTTCTTTACCCATGAAGTTATTGGCCATCAGCCATTCCCTTACAAATTCTTTGCTCAGCTGTTGTTGTTTTTCTCCGCTGGCCTGCCGCGCTTCAAATCCATCGGCATAAAAATAACGGGAAGAATCGGGCGTATGTACTTCATCCATCAGGTAAATGGTGTCGCCAATCTTACCAAACTCATATTTGGTATCAGCCAGTATCAGTCCGCGTGCAGCAGCAATCTTTTTCCCACGTGCAAATAATTTCAACGCATAGTCTTCCAACACGGCCCAATCAGCTGCCGATGCCAATCCTTTTGCAATAATCTCTTCTTTAGAAATGTCTTCATCATGTCCAGCTTCGGCTTTGGTAGAAGGTGTGATGATGGGCGAGGGGAAGAAATCATTTTCTTTCAATCCTTCCGGCATTGCAGCGCTGCAAAGCGTTCTGCTGCCGCTGTGATAAGTCCTCCAGGCATGCCCTACCAGGTTGCCACGCACTACCATTTCAATTTTGAAAGGAACACAACGGGTGCCAATAGAAACATTGGGTGCGGGTACGGCTTTTAGCCAGTTGGGACAAATATCACTGGTTGCTTCCAGCATATAGGCAGCGATCTGGTTCAATACTTGTCCTTTGAAAGGAATGGGACGCGGAAGAACAACATCGAAAGCAGAAATGCGATCGCTGGCAACCATCACGAGCCAATCGTTTTTAATAGTATAAACATCTCTTACTTTACCGTGGTATAATTGCGTTTGTGAGGGGAACTGAAAGGATGACATGGCGCAAAATTAAATTTTATTGGAATACTAACAAGTGTTACATTGTGATAATTTAAACTAAACTTGCCTATACTATGAGAAGACCTCACAGCAACTGCTTGCTGGCTATTGCGGCATCGGCAATAACCGTTCATGTCATGGCGCAGCAGACCACCACCGTTTCGGGTAGTGTGAAGAACAGTAAATCAAAAGAAGCTATATCGGCGGTATCAGTAACTATCAAAGGAGGAACTACTGGTACATTTACAGATGATAAAGGCAATTTCAGGTTTACCACCGTACAAAAACCTCCATTTACATTGGTATTTTCTTCGGTAGGTTATGGTACAAAAGAAATCGATTTTAAAGGCGGAGAGGCGCTCAGTGTTGACCTGGACGTTTCTTTTACACTGGGTGATGAAGTAGTGGTAGCTGCTTCCCGCACCCCTGAAAAAATACTGGAATCTCCGGTTTCTATCGAACGGATCAGCAGTGCTGCCATCCGCAATACACCGGCAGCCAATTACTACGATATGATTACCAACCTGAAAGGGGTTGATGTGGTAACTGCCAGTCTCACTTTTAAAAGTATGGGTACCCGCGGTTTCAATAGCAGCGGTAACACCAAACTCAACCAATTGGTAGATGGTATGGATAACCAGGCGCCGGGCCTGAACTTTTCTGTGGGTAATGTCATTGGACTCACCGAACTGGATGTAGACAATATGGAATTGTTGCCGGGCGCTTCTTCGGCCCTGTATGGTCCAGGCGGCACCAATGGTACTATTTTGATCAATAGTAAGAACCCTTTCAAATACCAGGGATTGAGTTTCCAGATCAAACAGGGGGTCAATCATATCGATAATTATGAACGCAACAGGGCGCCCTATTACGACTGGAGTCTTCGTTGGGCCAAAAAGCTGAGTGAGCGTTGGGCGTTTAAGATAGGAGCGCAACTGATACAGGCACAGGATTGGGTGGCCAACCAAACCGATAACTATTCAAGGGCGAGTACACCCTATGCGCCATACGGACAAATCATTCCCGGCAGCAGGTACACCGATCCCAATTATGATGGGGTGAATGTGTATGGTGATGAAACCACCCAACCAATGGCGGGTATTGCTGCCAGTGTTCGCAGCGCTGTAGGAGCAGGCGGTACGGCCGCTATCGATGGTATCATTAACAGCAATCCTTCCATGACACTGGCACAATTGAGTGCTTTTGTAGCAGGTAATGCCAGCCTCGCTCCGCTGGCGCCTTATGTACCCATTCTCTATGGTTCGAATGCCAATAAAAATTATTTTGGTAACCAAAGTGTGAGCAGAACCGGGTACGACGAAAAAGATGTGATCGATCCCAATACCGTGAACCTGAAATTGTCGGGAGCCCTGCACTACAAACTCAGCAATTCCATCGAAGCATCGCTTGCTGCTTATTTCGGTACCGGTAATTCTGTCTATACTGGTAGCGACCGCTATTCATTAAAAGACCTGAAAATTGGTCAATACAAACTGGAACTTCGTCACAGGAACTGGTATGTGCGGGCCTATACCACCCGTGAGAATGCCGGAAGTTCTTTCAATGCAACCGTAACTACCCGTCTCTTCAACGAGGCGTGGAAAGCCAGCGCTACCTGGTACCCGCAATATCTTTCGGCGTATGTTGCTGCCCGCGATCAGGGGGCACCTGACCTGACGGCGCATGCTGCTGCAAGAGGTTTTGCCGACCAGGGCAGACCTACCGGCTTTATCGGTAACAACCCGATGTTCCAACAAGTGGCTGGAAAACCCATTTCACAGGGAGGTGGTTTGTTCCTCGATCAATCTAAATTGAATGTGGTAGAAGGACAATACAATTTTACCAACGACCTGGGGCTCGATAAGTCGGGTACAGAACTGTTGGTGGGCGGCAGCTTCAAACAATATGTACTGGATTCAAAAGGTACTTTGTTTGCCGATACAGCAGGTACTATCAAGATCAATGAAATAGGCGCATACGGACAGGTATCACAAAAAATGCTGAACGATGTGCTGAAGCTCACCGTATCTGGACGTTACGATAAGAATACCAATTTCGCCGGACGTTTTACCCCCAGGGCAACAGCGGTAGTGAAGCTGGCAAAAGATCATAACCTGCGTTTTTCTTACCAGACAGCTTATCGATTCCCCACCACGCAAGACCAGTGGATCAACCTGTTGGTGGGTGGAGGTGTTCGTTTAATGGGCGGATTGCCGCAGTTGCGTGACTATTATAACTTCAGTGGTAATAAAGTATACACACCGGGCAGTGTAGCTGCATTCGGCGCAAGTGCTGCTGCAGGCAGTCCTAATCCGGCATTATTACAAGAACAGCAATTCGGCGAATTCAAACCAGAATCCAGCCGTTCTTTTGAAGTGGGCTACAAGGGCCTGGTCGACAAAAAACTGTTGATAGATGTATATGGTTACTGGGGCAAATCCAAAGACTTCCTTAGCAGGGTGGTTGTGATACAATCTAATACAGGCAGTCCGATCGGCCTGTTGAGTCCCTCTACACGCACCATTTACAGTATTGCAGTCAATACGCCCACTGAGGTAACCACGAGCGGATGGGGCGCTTCACTGGAATACCTGTTGCCCAGGAACTATTCTGTAAGTGGTAACGTGTATTCAGACGTGATAGGAGACCTGCCGGCAGGATTTGTATCTTTTTTCAATACCCCAAAATACCGCGTTAACCTGGCATTCAGCAATTCAGGTTTCCTGAAAGACAACCGCTTCGGTTTCAGTGTGGTATACAGGTGGATCGATAAATTCAATTATGAAGGCACATTTGCAGTAGGTCCCATGCCATCTTATTCAACAGTAGATGCGATGGTGAGCTACAAGCTGCCTGCTTCCAAATCGTTGATCAAGATAGGCGGCTCCAACATATTCAATAAATATTACCGTACTGGTTTTGGTAACCCGCAGATCGGAGGGCTTTACTATATCAGCTATGGTTTTAATGTGTTTTAAACTGCTTAACAATAAAGCGGAAGATCCCCTGTTTGCCCAACAGGGGATTTCTTTTTGGTTTTATACCCCATAATCTTATATTTTTGCCCCTCAATTTAACCAACAGCGATATGCGTTCAATTGCTTTAAGAGAGGCTTTGCGTGAAGCCATGAGTGAAGAGATGAGAAGAGACGAGCGGGTTTTCCTCATGGGTGAGGAAGTGGCCGAGTATAATGGAGCCTATAAAGTGAGCCAGGGTATGCTGGCAGAATTTGGAGAGAAACGAGTAATTGATACACCCATTTCTGAGCTGGGATTTGCTGCAGTGGCAGTGGGTGCTGCCCAGAACGGACTGCGTCCTGTTGTGGAATTCATGACCTGGAACTTTGCCGTGCTGGCCCTGGACCAGATCCTGAATACCGCTTCTAAAATGCTGGCCATGAGCGGCGGGCAGATCGGTTGTCCGATTGTGTTCCGCGGCCCCAACGGCAGCGCCGGCCAGTTGGGTGCCCAGCACTCTACAGCTTTTGAAAGCTATTATGCCAATATTCCCGGCCTCAAAGTGGTATCTCCTTCTAATGGATATGATGCCAAAGGTTTGCTGAAGCAAGCCATCCGTTACGAAGAAGACCCCGTTATTTTTATGGAGTCGGAAGTAGGCTATGGTGATAAAAGCGATGTGCCTGAAGAAGAATATTATATTCCCCTGGGTAAGGCCGATGTTAAAAAACAGGGCCGCGATGTAACCATCGTTTCTTTTAATAAGATGATGAAAGTGGCTTTGGGCGCCGCTGCAGAACTGGAAAAAGAAGGTGTGAGTGCAGAAGTGATCGACCTCCGTACCATTCGTCCGCTTGATTGGAGAACCATCCTTGAAAGTGTTAAGAAAACCAACCGCCTGGTGATTGTAGAAGAACAATGGCCCTTTGCTTCTGTTTCTTCAGAGATCACCTACCGCATACAGAAAGAGGGCTTCGATTACCTCGATGCGCCCATTCGCCGCATCACCAGCGCAGATGCGCCTATGCACTATGCGCCCAACCTCGCTGCGCTTGCCATTCCCGATATCAGCAGGACGGTGAAGCTGGTAAAAGAAGTTATGTACATGAAAAAATAAACGAATTATATATACAGTAAACCCGGAATTTTGTGTTCCGGGTTTTTTATTGTCTTTTCATAATATCAACTGATGCGCCTCTCCCTCCTCATACTCATAGCTTGTTGCTCAACGAAAGTGTCGTTTGCTTGGCAAACCAGTCAGCAAGACAGTGCTGCGAAACTGGACGAAGTAGTAGTAACTGCTTTTTATGGGAATGCAAAATGGGAATCGCTGCCAGCGGCCATTGCAATTATCAACAGGGAAGGATTACAAAAAATATCTCCGGTTACCCTGGTATCATCTTTCAATACCATACCAGGTGTGCGGATGGAAGAAAGATCACCTGCCAGCTACCGCTTATCTTTCCGCGGCAGCCTGCTGCGCTCGCCTTTCGGGGTACGTAATATAAAAGTATACTGGAATGATTTTCCGCTGACCGATGGGGGAGGCAATACTTATCTCAACCTCTTGTCTGTACAGCAACTCAGCGGTGCAGAACTGCTGAAAGGTCCGGCTGCAAGCGTATATGGCGCCGGCACGGGCGGGGCATTGTTGCTGCGCTCAGTTGATACTTTCAGTCTGCAGTCGACACATCATTTTGAAGCAGGACTGTTGGGCGGGTCGTACGGACTGCTGCAACAACAAGCCGGATGGCAATACAGTAACCAGACCTTTCATTCTTCGTTGCAACAAGTACATACACAATCGGATGGTTACCGCCAGCAGTCGGCCATGCGCAGGGATGGATTGCAATGGAACGGCGCTTTTTCTTTCAAACAACAACAATTGAAATTCCTGCTTTTTTATACCAACCTGTATTATCAAACACCAGGGGGTATTACGCTGGCGCAAATGCAACAGAATCCGCAAATGGCGCGGCAGCCCGCCGGGAACCTGCCAGGTGCGGTACAGCAAAAAGCTGCCATTTACAACAGCACTTTTTTTGCAGGCATATCTCATGAAGCGGCATTGAGTGATGTATGGCAACTCAAAAGTTTTGTAACAGCCAATACCACGCGGTTCCGTAATCCCTTCATCACCAATTATGAAAAAAGGGCCGAAGACAACCTTGGAGCAGGTTTTCATTTCAGTTTTCACCCGCGCCGTTCACCCGGTGTGTTGCAATGGGTGAGCGGCGCAGAGTGGTTGTATAACAGATCGGCCATTGACGATTATGGTAACCGCGCCGGTGTGCAGGACACCGTGCAATTCAAAGACAAAGTGCATGCGGCACAATGGTTTCTTTTTACACAGGCTAGTTATCGTCTGGCTGCAAAATGGGATATTACTGCCGGCTTGAGTTTGAATAATCAATCGTACAGCTTCATCAGGATATCGGACCCTTCGCCTGTTGAACAGCGCCGCCAGATCAATGCGGTATTAACGCCTCGTATAGCATTATCTTATCGGTTGAAGCCTGGGGTAACAATATATGTACTGGCAGCCAAAGGGTTTTCTCCGCCTACGCAGGCTGAGCTCAGGCCTGCAGACCGGAACTATCATGGAGATCTGAATGCCGAGCAGGGTTGGAATTACGAAGCAGGGATCAAGGGTTATGCGCTGAACAGGCGTTTGCAATTCGATGTGGCCGCTTATTATTTCAGGTTACAGGATGCTATTGTGAGAAGGGTCAATAACGCCGGGGCCGAATATTTTGTCAATGCGGGAGGCGCTGTACAGAAAGGGGTGGAAGCGCTGCTGCGGTATCGATTACCGCTGCGGCCGCAGGCATTTATCAACCAACTGCAGGTATGGACCAGCTATAGTTACCAGCCTTATTATTTCGATGGGTACAAACAAGGCACCACCGATTATTCGGGTAATGCACTCACGGGTGTGCCGCGGAATGGTTGGGTAAGCGGACTGGACCTGGAAACAAGGAATGGTTTATATAGTGCTGTTTCACTGAATGCTACCGGCTCATTGCCGCTGACGGATGCCAACGATGTGTATGCAGCTGCATACCAGTTGCTGCAATGGAAGGCGGGCTATCGCTTGAAAAAGGACGGCCGCATATTGCATTTCTTTGCAGGTGTTGATAACCTCCTGAACCAGGTATACAGCCTGGGGAACGATATCAATGCCGTTGGAAAGAGATTTTATAACCCAGCATCCGGCCGGAACTTTTTCGCCGGTGTTCAATATAGTTTCTGATCTCCCTATCTTAGCAACAAACAAAGACTACCATGCCCAATATTCTGATCATTGATGATGAACGTGCCATCAGGAGTGTGTTGAAAGATATCCTCGGGAATGAAGGATTCAAAGTGGATGAGGCGGCGGATGGAGAAGAAGGATTGAAAAAATTCACATCGGCCACGTACGACATTGTTTTGTGCGATATCAAAATGCCCAAACTCGACGGATTGGAATTCCTGCAAAAAGCCACCGAACACAACCCGGAAACTCCGGTGATCATGATCAGCGGACACGGTAATATAGAAACAGCAGTGGATGCGGTGAAAAAAGGCGCTTTCGATTATATATCCAAGCCACCCGATCTCAACAGGCTGCTGATCACCATCCGCAATGCGATGGACAGGACCTCGCTGGTGAAAGAGACCCGGGTGCTCAAACGCAAAGTATCCAAAGTACAGGAGATCATTGGGGAGAGTGAAGCCATTGTAAAGATCAAAGAGACGATTGATAAGGTAGCGCCTACCGATGCCAGGGTGCTGATCACCGGAGAGAACGGTAGCGGTAAAGAACTGGTAGCCCGCTGGCTGCATGAGAAGAGTAACCGTTCTGGTGCACCGTTGGTAGAAGTGAACTGCGCCGCCATCCCCAGCGAACTCATCGAAAGCGAATTGTTCGGCCACGAAAAAGGCTCTTTCACTTCAGCCATCAAACAACGTATCGGCAAATTTGAACAGGCACACGGAGGAACGCTTTTCCTGGATGAAATAGGAGATATGAGCCTGGGGGCGCAGGCCAAAGTGCTGCGTGCGTTGCAAGAGGGCAAGATTACCCGGGTGGGTGGTGAAAAAGAGATATCGGTAGATGTGCGTGTCATTGCTGCTACCAACAAAGACCTGCTCAAAGAAGTAGAAGCCAAGAGTTTCCGGCTCGACCTGTACCACAGGCTGGGCGTGATATTGATACATGTGCCTTCACTGAATGAGCGGCGCGATGATGTGCCTTTACTCGTTGAGAAATTCATGGCCGATGTGGCAGAAGAATACGGACAGGTGAAAAAGGGTATCGATAAAAAGGCGCTGGACGCGTTGAAGCAGCACAACTGGACCGGCAATATCCGCGAACTGCGGAATGTGGTGGAGCGGCTCATTATTTTATCGGGCAAAGAGATCACCGCGGCAGATGTAGCGGCGTATGTACTGCCCAAATAGCATTTATTTAAGAAAACTTTGGCCTTCTGAAAGCCCGGAACTGGGTGAAAAGGATATTTTTGTTACTACTTAATCGGACAATATGGGATTGTTTTTATGCATTGTTTATGTGATTGGCTGGCATATCGGTTTGTATGGTATGTTTAAAAAAGCGGGACT
This sequence comes from Asinibacterium sp. OR53, assembly GCF_000515315.1. Classification (NCBI taxonomy): domain Bacteria; kingdom Pseudomonadati; phylum Bacteroidota; class Chitinophagia; order Chitinophagales; family Chitinophagaceae; genus Asinibacterium; species Asinibacterium sp. OR53. Next base: position 3,247,293 of record NZ_KI911562.1, on the reverse strand, counting down.
CACTCCCTGGAAAGCGCTGATCCCTTTCTACAATACCTGGCTCATTGTTCAGCAATGCCATATACGTAAATACTGGTTCTGGTTGCAGTTGATTCCCATAGCGGGACAATTCATTACCATCTGGATCACCATCATCTTTGTAATGCACTTTAAGCGGTTCAACCTGATACATCATACGCTTACCGTACTGGTGCCCTTTATTTACCTGCCTTATCTAGGCTTCTCCAAAGACGAAAAATGGTATGGTGAAGCAGGCTTCCACAGTTACCGGAAGCCGGTATCGAGGGAATGGATCGATGCAGGTGTATTTGCCGTAGTGGCAGCCACCATCATCCGCACGTTTATTTTTGAAGCGTATGTAATTCCTACCGAGAGTATGGAGAAGACATTGCTGATCAATGATTTTCTCTTTGTGAATAAAATGACTTACGGCGCCCGCATTCCACAAACGCCGCTCAGTTTTCCTTTTGTACACAATACCATGCCCTTCTCGCAAACAACGCCTTCTTATATCAAAGCGGTGCAACTGCCTTATAAGCGGCTCTATGCTTTTTCAGAAGTAAAACGGAACGATGTGGTGGTATTCAATTTTCCCGCCGGAGATACCATCATCAATCATCCCGATTATGGCAGTAAGGTTACTTATTATGATGTGCTGCGTACCCAATACAAGGGTAACCGCGAAGAAATGATGGCCGATGCATCGCTGCCGCCCATCATCGTTCACCCGATGGATAAAACCGATAATTACATCAAACGTTGCGTGGCGGTAGGAGGCGATCTGCTGCAGGTAAAAGAAGGCGTGTTGTATGTAAACGGACAACCCGCCCTGGTCCCGCCCAATTCACAAACAGAATACCTGGTTACCACAGATGGCAATGCTTTATCGGAAGAACTCGTAAAAGAATTGGGGATCGACACGGAAGACAATAACCGCATGCAACTGCGGCCTGTTACCAATACGCCAGGATTGTATGTGATCAATATGACACATGCCGAGGCGGAGATGGTGAAGAAGCAACCACACATTAAATCGGTAACACCACATGTTGATAATTATGTAGGCAATACTTTCCCTAACGACGACGCCAATTATCCCTGGTCGGTCGATAATTACGGACCCATCCGGATACCTAAAAAAGGAGATGTGCTGCCGCTCAATCCGCAAACCATTGCGCTGTACAGGAGATTGATCGCTACTTACGAACACAACAAGCTGGAAGAGCGTGACGGCAAATATTTTATTAACGGGAAGGAAACGAATACGTACACCACGCAATACACTTATTACTGGATGATGGGAGATAACCGCCATCGCAGCCAGGATAGCCGTTACTGGGGCTTCGTACCCGAAACGCATATCGTTGGAAAGGCCTCACTGATCTGGTTCAGTTGGGACAAAGGCCTGCGCTGGAAACGCTTGTTTAATAGCATCAAATAAACTATCTTTATTTACCGTAAGGGGTCCTCATCGCTGTGGCGTTGAGGACTTTTTTGTCTAAACAGGTTTGCCATGAAACATGTGCATATTGGTTTTGAATACGAAGTATATGATACCATAGACCAATTGTTGCTGCAAGATGCGCAACTATTGAACAAGGCTCGTGAAACAACTACGATTGCTTACGCACCGTATTCCGATTTTAAAGTGGGTGCTGTAGCCTTATTGGCCAACGGAAAAGAAATAAAGGGAAGCAACCAGGAGAATGCGAGTTATCCTGTGGGCATCTGTGCCGAACGGGTGTTGCTCTCGGCGGCTTCTTCACTTTACCCGGGGGTGCCGGTTACTACGCTTGCCATCAGTTACCACAACCAGCATGGAGCCAGCGATCATCCTGTATCTCCCTGCGGCCTCTGCCGGCAAAGCCTGTTGGAACACGAAACACATTTTAAAACACCCATCCGCATCATCATCAGTGGTATGGAAGGAAAAGTGTTCATCATTCCGGAAGCAAAGCTATTGCTCCCCCTGAGTTTCACCAGTAATGATATGAATCTATAACCATTGAGCCATTGAGTATTGAGCCATTGCGTAATTGTTGAATGAATGTCATCGGATCAATACAGCCGTTCCATTCATAAACAACTTTTGCCCCGTGTCTTTGTGTGTGAACTCGAGTGTCCACACGTAGGTTCCGCTGGGTTGTTGCATGCCCTTGAGCGTGCCATCCCATTTTTTGCCTGGATCCCTCGATTCAAAAATAATCTGTCCGTATCGGTTGAAAACCCGGAATATCATATTGCCGGCTTTGAAAGCGTTGAGCGGATAGAGATAATCGTTCAACCCATCGCCATTGGGCGTGAATGCCGAAGGAACTGCTATATAACAACTGACCAATAAGGTGATACTTCGATAAGCAGTGTCACTGCATTGGCTGTTATTGGTCGCAATCAACTGGGCAGTATAAGAACTGATGCGAGAAACCAGTGGGTAACGTTGCGCAGGTGGCGATTGCACCATACTGGTAGCACCATTCCCGAAATTCCAGTTCCACTTCACAACCCCGCTGGCGCTGGTACTGGCATCGGTAAAGACGAGGGTATCGGAAGGACACAAAGAATCCCGCGCATTAAAAGCTGCTTTCACGGTCAGGTCGGGCAGCGTAACAGAAGTTGCTGCGGTATCGCTGCATTTGCCATTACTGACCAGCAAGCTGATCTTTTTTGTTCCGAACACATTGTATTTGAATACCGGGTTCTGCACAGTGCTGGTATTGCCGTCGTCTATGCTCCAGTTCCATTGGCTGGCGTTGTTGTTACCATTATGCGTGAGCAGGAGGGTATCATATTTACAACCGGTATTGACAGTTGACCGGAAATCGGCCGTAACAATATTTTGTGTGGTGAAAGAGACGGAAGAGCCGGCAGGGGTGGTTTTTCCGCATTCATTGATGAGTGTATTGCCATCACTTCCATTGCGCAGTGTTATCACGAATGTGCCGTTTGTTTTGATAGGTGCAGTAAGAAAAAGATTGATGATGGTAGATACCCCACCGCTGCAATTGCCCATGGCACTTTTAATAGTAACCGGAACCGGACCCGTGATGATAAAATCACTGCCATCCTCTGCAATGGAGCTGCAATTGATAGGATTTTTGAATACCAGTTGAAGGGTGTCGGTGATGCACAATACAGGGCGGATGCTGTCCATCGGTGTGGGGGTAGCAGGAGTAAAACTCAGGCTGGTATTGGATCCGGCTGCAAGTTGATTATCACAATTATCAACCAGTGTGTTGCCATCAGTACCCACTTGTGCAGTTACCCGGTAGGTGCCGGGTGCGAGTATTCCATTCAGCTTCAACAATATGGAATCTGAATCAAAACTGTTGCCGCATCCATTGCCGGTAGCGGAAGCAATAGATACATTGCCTGGGCCAGTAACTTTAAAATCGCTTCCATCGGCATCAATACTCTTGCATTTTATTTTTTTGTTCAACACTACAACGATCTCAGTACCATCACAAACGGCGTACGCATTTTTAATAAGAGGAACAATAGGATTGACAATACTGGCAGTGCCGCCTCCGAAAGACAAAGTATAACCACTTTGTGTATCAGAAAAATGGCTGACCAGCAATATATATTGGTGCCCCACAATAAGTGCGGGCATTGTACTGAATGTTGATACACCCTGATCAGGGCGGGATGAACATTCATAAGGGTTACGGGCATTGGCGGAAGTACCGGTTGGACCGTAAGACCCCGACCAGTTAGAGGAAACATAGAGTGAGGGATCAGTGTAGACATCCATCGGATCATGATTGGTAATATCAAATAATTGCCAATCATAATCCTCATTTTGTGCCAACGGCGTGATGACAAAACCAAGTGTGCCGGCAGTATAGCAGGTAAATTTGTACCAGAACGGATTTTTATCGGTATAGGGGGTACCATCTGTGCAAAGGGTATGAACAGATTTACCACCGCAGATAGGCACAGACTGCTGGGTAAATGTAGTGCTGCCACAGACAGGGAAAGCAGAGTATGGATTTTGCCCCAATGTAGAACATGCCTGTTGGGAAATCCCCGGTTGTAAAATACCAAGCAGCAATACCACAAACACACAAAGTCTGGACATAAATTTCATCACACGAAAATACCGGATTATGCGGTTTGCTTATTGACTTTGTAATGCCATCGATCGCTGCTTAGATGCTGGATAAAATCAACTTAAAACAAGGTCTGCACCCCATGTGCAATTTTAAATTCGAGTTGGAGCAGCCATTTCTTACGCCACATACCTCCCGCATACCCTACGAGCGACCTGTCGCTTCCGATAACGCGGTGACAAGGAACGATGATGGCAATATTGTTTTTGCCATTGCTACTGGCGGCGGCACGGATGACTTTGGGGTCGCCAAGTCGTTTAGCGAGATCCATATAGCTGATGGTTTTGCCGTAAGGAATTTCAAGCAGTTCTCCCCAAACCCTTTTTTGAAAATCGGTGCCCTCCTGGTGTACAGGCAGTTCAAAATCCCGACGGTTACCATGGAAAAATTCAATGAGTTGCTCGGTGCACTGGTGCATGATCTCGGTAATGCCGGGTTCGCCATGCGTGAGTTGATCAGGGTTGTCAACAAAAGTTACTTCACCAATATAATGTTCCGTGCCTCCGATCTTCAGGAGGCCGATGGGGCTTTCGTAGTAAGTGTAGTGCAGTTCTCCCATGGTTAGCGTTGGGCGGTTATCCTACCCGTTGTCCGTTGGCAACTTCCCGGTCGGGCTGTAATAAAATTACCTGATTATTTTCATCATACACACCTAAAATCAGGCATTCGCTGAAAAAATTGGCAATTTGCTTGGGTGGAAAATTCACTACAGCCAGTACCTGGCGTCCCATAAGCGCCTCTTTGGCGTAATGATGGGTAACCTGGGCTGAACTTTGGCGGATACCGAGTGGACCGAAATCGATCTTTAACTGGTAGGCGGGTTTTCTGGCGGCGGGGAAATCATTAACTTCCAGAATGGTTCCGCTGCGGATATCGATTTTTTCAAAATCTGCCCAACTAATCATATATCATTTAATTTTGGTAAAACTAAAAATAACACATTTATGAAACGTACTGCAACTGCCGTTTGGAATGGCTCCGGCAAAGAGGGAAACGGACACCTGACCACCCAGAGCACTACCCTGAACAAAACACAGTATTCGTTCAATTCCCGTTTTGCCGATGGTGTGGGTACCAACCCCGAAGAACTGATGGCCGCTGCACATGCCGGTTGTTTTACCATGAAGCTGAGCTTTGTGCTCGGGGCTGCAGGCTTCACGCCCGATTCTATTGAAACCCAGTGTGCCATTACCCTGGAAGACGGTGTTATCAAAAGCTCGCAACTGACTACAAAGGCCCAGGTGCCTGGTATTACAGATGCCCAGTTCCAGGCCGCTGCCGCCGATGCCAAAGCCAATTGCCCGGTGAGCAAAGCGTACAAGATGGACATTACTTTGGAAGCCAGCCTGGTTTAATATGTTCAACTGAAAAGATCTGCCAGCTTCACCAGTTCCTTCTGTTTGTATTCATCTTTTGGACTGGTGAAGCATTTGGCTACTTCCTCCAGCAATACCTGTATGATCCTTTTGTGTGAGAGCGGCTTGAAATAAAATGAAACAGGGGGTACTGAAATCCTTTTGAAATAATTTTCTATGTCTGCGTGTGAATAGGCATGACCCGAAGTGGGGTCTATGTAAAAATGTATTTTGTTTTTGGGATTGCCTTTGTAGGTGTCAGGATCAAAATCGGAATGGAAAAAAGCAATCAGGCATTGCCGCGGTATATTGATGATCCGGGCATTGATATCCAACAACTCACAAAGCACCTGGTAAACAATGGCATTGCTGAGTGTATTGCCCTTTTTTGATTCCAGCACTTTGTGTATGAAAAAATCATCGGGGTTCGTATGTGCAATTTCCGATCCTTTGAGGTTGTAATAATTGTACAGGATGCTCGACAATACATTGGCCTGCTCAAGCGGCGTGAGAAAACTGTTCAACTCCAGCCATACATTGCGACGAATCTTTTCAATATCCTGTAATACGGGTGTTGTGTGCAGATCGGGATACTGGAATTTGCATACCAGCAGGGAACCGAAAAGCAGGTCGTTATAGGGACTATCGCGCCACTCCGTAAGATCGTTTTGCAGGTCTGTATAATGAAGCCGGTGGATGATCATTTCAATCCGTTCCTGCGTTTCTTCGTTCAGCGTGGTTTCCCAGAGATGCTCCAGGTTAGGGATAATGCCCTTGCCGTACCCCAGGATCTTTTCTGAAATCGTGGAATATACTTCCTCATCGGGGTCATCTATGAGGTTGAACAGGGCGTTTATTTCTCGGGTCTCCTGCATAAGGCTAGTTGGTTCAACACATAATCCACATCAAACTACGCTAAAATTCTCCAGATAATCGTATGCAAGTTTTCCCACTTGTGTGGAAATGTGATCTTTATATTAAATAATAATTCGCGAGATCTTACGTTGATTTTAACAGATTGGAAGAAAAAAAGTGCACGCGAAAATGCGCCGTGCCGAACAGAAAGGCTACCTTGTGCCGCCTTAACCAATGCTGTATATGTTGCAATCAGTTGTTCCCAAATTCCCTGCTGTTCAAAAATCCCTGCATACCGAATTGAAGAAGCGTGTACAGGCTTATTTTGACGAAAAGGGTATCGATTCCACAGGTAACCCCAGGCTCTTTACCAAAGCATTGCTGTTGGTATTGGGTTTCATCGCCGTATTTGTTCACCTTGTTTTTTTCACGCCGGTCTGGTACCTGGCTTTGGGCGAATGTGTGGTGCTGGGTGGATTGGTAGCAGGGATCGGTTTCAATGTGATGCATGATGGCAGCCATGGCAGCTTCAGCACCAACAAAGGATGGAATCGCATTGCCGCTTCTTCCATCAGCCTGCTGGGTGCGAATCATTTTATGTGGAACATGAAGCACAACATGATCCACCACAGCTTTACCAATGTAGATGGGGTAGACGACGATATTGAAATTGGAGCATTGATGCGCATGGCGCCTTCACAAAAGCGATACAAAATGCATCGCTTCCAGCATTTTTATTTTTGGGCCCTGTATATGCTGTTGTACCTGTTCTGGATCTTTTTTTCAGATTATAATAAATATTTTTCACGCAAGATCGGTAATGTGCCATTGAAGAAAATGAGCGTGAAAGACCATATTGAATTCTGGGGTGTTAAACTTTATCACATCCTTGTATTCATTGTCATTCCCGTCATTTTTGTAGGCTGGCTGAGCTGGCTGATCGGTTTCCTGGTGATGAGCCTGGTTGCCGGATTCATCCTGAGCATCGTATTCCAACTGGCCCATACGGTAGAGCATACGGAATTCCCCGTGGCCGATACAGAATCACACAAACTGCCCGATGAATTCGCGGCCCACCAGATCAAAACAACAGCCAATTTTGCTACCCGTAATAAACTGGTGAGCTGGCTGGTAGGCGGACTGAATTTCCAGATCGAACATCACCTGTTCCCCAAAATATCGCATATTCATTACCCCGCTATCAGCGAGATCGTAAGAAAAGTATGCATGGAATATCAATTGCAGTATATCGAATATCCCAGCATGCGCCAGGCAGTGGCCGCACATGTAAGATTTTTAAAACAAATGGGAAGATGAGTGAATTGCCCAATTGTGTAATGAACAATTGAGCAATTCGTTTATTTTTTTGTTGTAGTCGCCCTTTTAGTTCCGGTAGCTGTCTTTTTTACGGCTGCCTTCTTGGTGGCTGCTTTCTTTTTTGGAGCAGCTTTTGTTTTCTTGGCAAAAGCATTGGGCACCTGCTCTTCAATCATTTTTTTCACTTCATCCACATTAATATCCGCCAGTGTTTCAGCGGTGTATTTGTTGCCGTCAGGTGCTTTACCCAGTTTCAGCATTTTTTTGTTAAAGCGGATGAAGGGGCCCCAACGGCCGTTCTCGATAGAGATTTTTTCTGCAGGCCACTGTTTGATGAACCGGTTGGCTTCTTTTTCTAATTTCTTTTCTACCAGTTCATTGATATCCTGCTGGCTGAGGTTGTCAAAATTATAAGCACGGGGTATATTGATGAACATATCGTTCCATTTGATGAATGGTCCGAAACGCCCCTTGCCTTTGGTAACAGGGAGCTCCTGGTAATAACCGATGGGCGCATCGGCCTGTTGCTTTTCTGCAATCAGTTGTATTGCCCGGTCCATATCCATTTCAAAAAGGTCTTCGCCCTTGGGTATGGAAATGAACTGTTCTCCCAGCCTGATATACGGACCGAACCTGCCCACATTTACCGCCACTTCCTGTCCTTCATACTCACCCAGTACACGCGGTAGGGCAAACAATTCCATGGCTTCTTCCATGGTAATTGTTTCAATACTTTGCGTGGCTTTGAGTTTGGCAAAACGAGGTTTTTCTTCATCATCAACCTGGCCGATCTGTACCATGGGGCCATAACGACCCATACGGGCGATCACTTTTTTGCCGGTGGCGGCATCAATGCCCAGTTCTCTTTCTCCTTTGGCACGTTCTGCGTTTTCGAGTGTATGCTCAATGTCTACATGAAAAGGTTTGTAGAACGAATCGATCATATTGCTCCAGCGCGTTTTGCCTTCGGCAATCTCATCGAACTCTTCTTCTATACGCGCGGTGAAGCCGAAGTCCATTACTTTTTTGAAATGCTGTTTCAGGAAATCGGTCACAACACTACCCAGGTCGGTAGGGAAGAGTTTGCTTTTTTCTGCACCGGTATTTTCAACCAGTACTTCTTTTTTTACCTGGTTGTTTTTACCCAGCTTCAGTAAACGCACTTCTCTTTTCACACCATCCTTGTCGCGCTTCTCCACATAATTGCGTTTGATGATAGTGGAAATGGTGGGTGCATAGGTGGAAGGACGTCCGATACCCAGTTCTTCCAGCTTTTTTACCAGCGATGCTTCTGTATAGCGCGGGGCAGGACGGGTAAATTTCTCCACTGCTGTCATCTCCCTGAATTCGGGATGCTGCCCCACAGCCAGGGGTGGCAGGATACCTTCATTGTCCTCATCTTCATCGTCTTTTCCTTCTAGGTATACTTTCAGGAACCCGTCGAATTTCATCACTTCACCGGTAGCAGTGAGGGTTTCATTGTTGGTTGAAATATTGATCCTGGCAATCGTCTTTTCGAATTCGGCATCGCTCATTTGGGAAGCGATGGTTCTTTTCCAGATCAGTTCATAAAGCCTGCGGGTCTCTTCATCGGCCACCGTATGATTACTCATATAAGTAGGCCGGATGGCTTCGTGTGCTTCCTGTGCACTCTCGTTCTTGTTCTTGAACCTGCGGGGCTGGTAATATGCTGCGCCATAACTGGAAGCCACTTCCTTATGTATGTCCTGCATGGCTGTATCGCTCAGGTTGATGCTGTCGGTACGCATATAGGTGATCTTACCACTTTCATATAATTTCTGCGCCAGCAACATGGTCTTGGTTACGCCATAGCCCAGCTTGCGGGCCGCTTCCTGTTGAAGGGTGGAAGTGGTGAAAGGAGCGGTAGGCGTTCTTTTAGATGGTTTTACCGTTACATCGGTAACAGTGTAAGTGGCATCTTTACAGCCATTGAGGAAAGTTTCGGCAGATTCCTGGGAGGCCAGCTTGGCCGGTCCGTCTGCCTTGAAAGCGACCGGCTTACCATTTATATCTTCGGCGGCAAATAAAGCCTCTATTTTAAAACTGCTTTCGGGAATGAACTGGTTGATCTCTCTTTCCCTTTCTACGATAAGTCTTACGGCCACACTTTGTACTCTGCCGGCGCTGAGGCTGCGCTGCATGCCTATTTTACGCCAGAGTACCGGGCTCAATTCAAAACCCACTAACCTGTCCAGCACCCGGCGGGCCTGCTGGGCATTGACGAGGTTCATATTTATTCTCCGCGGGTTTTCCACCGCTTTTTTAATGGCTGGGGCTGTAATTTCATGAAAGACAATGCGTTTGGTGGTTTTGGGGTCCAGGCCCAGTACTTCGGCCAGGTGCCAGCTGATGCTTTCCCCTTCACGGTCCTCATCCGATGCCAGCCATACTTCGTCGGCCTTTTTGGCCAGTTGTTTCAACTCACGGACCACTTTTTCTTTCTCGCCGGGAACAATATAACGGGGCTGATACTGGTTGTTCAGGTCAATGCCCATATCGTCTTTTTCCAGGTCGCGGATATGGCCATAACAACTTTTTACCTCGAAATCTTTCCCAAGGATATTTTCAATTGTCCTGGCTTTAGCCGGCGACTCAACGATCAATAAATTCTTTGCCATGTAATGCAATATTAGGCCAAACCTGCAAAATGCAAAAAATGTTGAAAAAAAGGCGATTATAAACGGTTAACCCAGCAGAAAGCTGATAATTTCCTTCATCACCCGCTGATCGCGGTATATTTTATTGTGTCCCAGCCCTTCTGTAACCAGGAAGTGCAGGTTGGGGAGGGGTTGTTCCCGGGATGGGAGGGTGTCTTTAAAAGGACAGATACGGTCATGCAGGTCGTGCACCCATAAAATAGAAGCAGGCACCTGCCGAACCGCCCGGTTAACGGAAAAATGACTGATGGGCTGGTTGGCGAGGGATTCTATAATAGTTTCCAGGGCTGCCTGCGTTTCTTTTTTAATATTCAATAAACGGTAATATTGACGAAGTGCCCTGGATGTCTCGGTGGCAGGAGCGATCAATATCATTTTTTTGTTATGATTATCGGGCATCTCTTCCATGGCCAGGGAAATGGCCAATGCACCCAGTGAATGCCCGATGAATCCGAAAAAAGGGCCATACAGGGCTTCCACGCGCAAGAGCATGTTTTTGTACAGTATGGCATTGATCATTTTGCCATCGCTTGTGCCGTGTGCAGGAGCGTCGAAAATGAAAACTTCAAAACCTTCTTTGAGTAAAGGCTGTACATATTGTTCGAATTTATAACCATAACTGCTGAACCCATGTGCCACCAGTACTTTCCGTCCTGTACCCTGCGCAGGTTTCCAGTGAAACCCGCGAACCGTGATGCCTTCCAGTTCAAAGGAAAGGCGGCTTGCTTTGTGAAAAATGGGCGGGACTTTATTGCCGGGTCTTTTAACATAGGGTGTACAGACAAGGCGGAATGCAGATTCGGCCGCTTTGCGGGGAGATAATAGCCCAATGGTCTTGAATTTGGTTTTATAATAACCGATCACAACTCTTTGTGCTAATTTCATTTCCATATACATACAAAGATATGAAGGTTGTGATCATAGGTTCGGGTAATGTGGCGGCTGTAATGGGGCGGCTTATGCATGCCGCCGGCCATGAAATTGAACAGGTCTGGAGCAGGCAGGAAGCACATGCTGCATCGCTTGCGCAGGAATTGGGTGCAGCGGCGGTTACAGACCTGAAAGCTTTGAGGCCCGGAGCCGATCTTTACTTGCTGGCCGTGAGCGACACAGGCCTGGAACCGGTTGCCCAACAACTCAGGCTACACAATGAACTCATTGTTCATACGGCAGGAGCGGTTTCCAAAGAAGTGTTGAAGCCTGTAAGCAGCCGTTATGGCGTACTGTGGCCCATGAAAATGATCCGTAAATCCATGCAGACGATAGACCCTGTGACTATGGTAGTCGATGGCAATACAACAGCAACACTCGAAAGCATCGAAAAAATCGCAGGAATATTTACCAATGGTGTTATCACCCGCGCCGGGGATGCTACCAGGGAACGCATGCATTTGCTGGCGGCCATTACATCCAACTTCACCAACCATTTATACCACCTGGCGGCCGATTATTGCGCGGCGGAACAGATCGATTTTAGTCTTTTTTATCCCATCATTGCCGATACGGCCCGGCAGATACAGTCGTTCCACCCGAAGGAGGTACAGGCAGGGCCTGCTTTCCGCAATGATATCAGCACCCTGCAGAAACACGAAGCTTTACTGAAAGATTATCCGTCGTTACGCAAAGTGTACGAAGCCCTGAGCGAGAGTATCCGGCAGCAGTTTGGTCATGCTAACCGCTAAAACAAACGTTTCCGGCAGGTGTCCTTGCCTTTTTGTTCGTTTTCAGATACTTTTGCACCGGAAAATGAAACTATGTACACGATCAAGGTAAAGTTTGAGCAGCGGGGACTGGAGCCGGTTATATTGAGCAACATCAAGGCCGATCAGAGTTTGCTGGAGGTATGCCTGCACAATGGCATTGAATTACACCACAATTGCGGCGCCGTATGTGCCTGCAGTACCTGTCATCTGTATGTAGAAGATGGCATGCACCTGCTGGAAGACCTGAGCGATAAGGAAGAGGATTTCATTGATCGTGCCGTTAACCCGCGCATCAATTCACGCCTGGGATGCCAGTGTGTGTTGCAGGAAGGAAGCAAAGGAGAAGTTGTGGTAACCATTCCCGATCAGACGCAATTTTTGGGAGAATAAAATTTAATTATGAGTCATTTTGAACCGCCGATCCACTGGAACGATCATGAAGATATTGCCATGAAGCTGTATGAAAAGTTTGGCGATGATTTCACCGAGGCGAAAATATATCGCATCCGTTTCACCGAGCTGCTGGAGTGGATACTGGAACTGCCCGGTTTCGAAGGAACCCGTGAACAGAGCACCGAAGGGCACCTGGAAATGATACAGAGCGCCTGGGTTTATGAATGGCGCGATAACCAGAAATAATAACAGATACTTCAATCTTTTTGCATGCTGGAACGCTTCAAACCCATTACTGCTTTTGTCTTTGATGTAGACGGTGTACTTACCGACGGCAGCCTGCTGGTATTGCCCGGCGGTGTGATGGCACGGCGGATGAATATCAAAGATGGTTATGCATTGCAACTGGCTGTGAAGAAGGGATATAAAGTGGCAGTTATTTCCGGAGGAAATTCCGATGAAGTAAAAGAGCGCCTGAATAAACTGGGTGTAGAGCATGTATGGATGAAAGTGGAAAACAAAGTAGAGGTGCTGAAGGCATTCATGCATAATCACAATATTGACAGCACCCAATTGTTGTATATGGGAGATGATATCCCCGATATAAAAGCCATGGACCTGGCAGGCCTGCCTTGCTGTCCTGCCGATGCTGCACAGGAGATCAGGAAAAAATCATTGTATGTATCCCGGCTCAAAGGCGGCGAAGGCTGCGTGCGGGATGTGATTGAGAAAGTGATGAGGCTGCGGGGCGACTGGAATGAAGACTTCAGCATCAGGGCCCAATAGTTCATTATCTTGCATAGCATACATGCCCAATTTGAAACTCATTACTGCTTTTTTCAGACTGGTGCGATGGCCGAACCTGGTGTTCATCGTGCTTACCCAAATGCTGTTCGAATACTGCATTTATAAACGTATCTATATAGGAGAAGCCAGTCAGCCTAACGATACCCGCCAATTTATTTTTCTGGTCATTGCTTCTGTAATGATAGCGGCTGCAGGTTACATCATCAATGATTATTTCGATCTGAATATTGATCAGGTGAACAAGCCCGATAAAGTGGTGGTGAATGTGATCATCAACCGCCGGTGGGTGATTTTCTGGCACATGTTCCTGAGCCTGCTGGGGCTGTTCTTCAGTTTTGCAGCGCTTCCGCTGAACAATTACTGGCACCTGGTATTGGCCAACCTGGCGAGCATTATATTGTTGTGGTTTTATTCCACCAATTTCAAAAAACAGTTGCTCATAGGCAATATCATTATTTCCTTATTGACGGCATGGGTGATCATGGTGCTTTTCCTGTCCAAGCAACCTTTACAACTGGATCATATACTCGCCGTCAAAACAAATGAAGTGCGTTTTTTCAGGCTTACCATTGTTTATGCTGCGTTTGCTTTCATCATATCGCTGATCAGGGAAGTGATCAAGGATATGGAAGATGTGGAGGGCGACAGGCGTTACGGGTGCCGCACCATGCCCATTGTATGGGGTATCAATGCCAGTAAAGTGTATGCCGCAGTTTGGCTGATCGTACTCATTGCTTCGTTGCTGGTTCTCCAGTTTTATGTTCTGCCGTTCGGCTGGTGGCTCAGTGTGCTGTATTGTATCGTATTGATCATTGCCCCACTGGTATGGATATTGCTTAAATTATTCAAAGCCAGTTCAGCCAAAGATTTTCATACACTCAGTACCATCGTAAAACTGGTTATGATGACGGGTATATTGTCGATGGTGTTTTTTGGATTTTATTTATGACGAAGACTCCTATCATACTGGCCTCACAATCTCCACGCAGAAAAATGCTGTTGGAATGGGCCGAGATTCCATTTGAAGTGATCGTGCAATCTACCGATGAAAGTTTTCCTGAAGGAATGCCGGTAACCGAAGTGCCCATACATATTGCCAGGGGCAAGGCAGCAGCAGTAAAGCAGTACGTGCAGGAAGCTTATCATGGTGAATATGCAGGAAGTACCATCCTGGCGGCCGATACCATTGTGGTATTGGATGGGCAGGTGATTGGCAAACCTGCTGACCGCGATGAAGCGATCCGCATCCTTCAATTGCTCTCCGGTAATACACACCGGGTGATTACCGGCGTAGTGATCCTGCATAATGAGGGTGAAATATCTTTTTCAGATGTTACTGAAGTCCATTTTCATCACCTGAGTCTTGATCAGATCAGTTTCTATGTAGACAAATACCAACCCTACGATAAAGCCGGCGCTTATGCCATCCAGGAATGGATCGGTGTGGTGGGGATACAACGTGTGGAAGGCGACTTCTATAATGTAATGGGATTACCAGTGAGCAGGGTGGTGAGGGAGTTGTCAAATCACGTATTTTCCGCAAGCCATTAACGGCTATTTTGCCTGTTTAATGAACAGGCATGAACGAGCGGTTGTTGCAATTCATCTGGCAGTTCCAGTATTTCAATGCGAAGGAGTTGTTTACCACGCAGGGAGAAAGGGTGGTGATAGAGCGTTGTGGTATGCTGAACCTGCACCAGGGTCCCGATTTCTCGGAAGCATGGATACATATCGGGAATACTACCTGGGTGGGCGCTGTAGAACTGCACCTGCTTGCGTCTGACTGGAACAGGCACCGGCATTATGATGACCCATATTATCAAAAGATCATCCTGCATGTAGTATGGGAAGAAGATGAATTATTGTTCGATGGCTACGGGAACAGGATACCTACGCTCGAACTGAAACATAGGATCGCTGCTTCTTTGTTGCAGCGTTATCGATGCATCATGGATAATCCCATGCCTGTTTCCTGTGCTTCTTTTTTACCTGCACTCACCCCACTGGCATGGTATGCATGGAAAGAACGGCTGGCTGCTGAAAGACTGGAACAGAAAGCCATGCAGGTACTCGAAACATTGCAGCAATGCAATGGCGATTGGGAAGAAGTCTGCTGGCGTTCGATTGCCGGCAATTTCGGTGGTAAAGTGAACCGCATATTGTTTGAACAGGTGGCAACTGCATTGCCAGTGCGATTGTTGGCGCGTCATCGCAATCGCAGAACACAACTGGAAGCCCTTTTAATGGGGCAGGCCAACCTGCTGGGCCATGCCGGCAAGGATGCATATGGACTTTTACTGCAAACGGAATATGCATTCTACAGGAATAAATACAAGTTGGTGCCATCCGCTTTGCCGGCCGCTTTTCTGCGTATGCGACCTGCATCGTTTCCCACGATACGGCTGTCCCAACTGGCTGCATTGTTCCATCGCTGCCCCTCATTTTATTCATTGTTCTGCGAAGCACGGTCAGTTGCTTCATTGTCAACTGTATTTGCAGATATCGCAGCAGATGATTACTGGAACACGCATTACCACTTCAAAGAAGAAAGTAAATCGCAACCCAAATACCTTGGCCGGTATATGGCCGATAACCTCATCATCAACACGGTGATCCCGCTTTTATTTGCCCATGCCACTTATCATAACGCTGCACATCAAAAAGCCGACCTGCTTTCCTGGTTACTGGAATTGCCTGCTGAGCAGAACAGGATTACCAGGGAATGGCAGACCATGGGCATAACCATCCACTCAGCGCTGGATTCACAGGCGATGACGGAACTCAGTAATCATTATTGTGCAAAGAAAAGGTGCCTGGTATGCGCGGTGGGCAATAAAATACTCAATGCCGGTTAAAGGTTACCAGTAGAAAGCGATATCGAGCGCTACATCGGGATGCAGGCTTCTTTCAACAGGACAGGTGCGCGCCGTTCTCTCGAGGATCTCTTTTGTTTTTTCATCTACATGCAAGCCGGCAGGCATATACATGTGTGCTACGATCTTGCCAACGCGACGAGGGTCGCTTACCATTATTTTGGTTACATCCACACGGGTCCCATCCAACTCAATATTCATCGTTCTTGCCTTGATGGCCATGGTAGTAATCATACAGGTGCCCAAAGCTGTCGCTACAAGGTCGGTAGGAGAGAAACGTTCTCCCTTCCCCTGGTTATCGGTAGGCGCATCGGTCTCTATAACAGTTCCGCTCTGCAGGTGCGTAGCAGTGGTACGCAAATCACCTTTATAAATAATTTGTGAAGTCATTGCATCAAATTTGCCATAAATTTACAGCTATCAAACCAAACGATGTGAAGAAGCTAATTTTTATTCCGTTCATACTGGGTTTCATGATCGTATCGGCGCAACAAAAGCAGCTTTCGAAAGAGGCCGCTGAAAAAGCGCAAAAAAAAGCTGAGAAAAAAGAAAGGATCAATCAGTTGATCAAACAGGAAGAAGAGGGCGCGCTCATTTTTCAGAAACAGAACGCTTATGGCTTCAAATTCAACACCGATGGATGGGGTATTTTTTATGAGCATGGTAAATACAAGACCATCACTACTACTAATATTTGGTGGATGGAGTTTGGCGAACACAAACATCCCAAAGAAGATAAAAGCTCCGCTTTCAACAACAATGGATCGGGCTTCACCATCATCTCCAATTATGTGTATGGTAAGCGCAATAACTTTTATCATTTCAAACTGGGCTTCGGTCAGCAGAAACTGATCGGGGGTAAAGGCAATAAAAATGGTGTGGCTGTGTCGGCCATTTATGGCGGCGGTATTACTGCCGGATTACTCAAACCTTATTACCTCAACATACTAAATAAGTACGACGGCAACAAAGCGCAAAGCATCAAATACAATGGCAGCAACGATAGCCTGTTCCTCGATCCTACGATCATTACCGGCAGCGGCGGGTTTTTCAAGGGATGGGGCGAAGTGCAGGTAGTGCCCGGAGCGCACCTGCGTACTGCATTACGCTTCGATTATGGAAGGTACAATGAATTGCTTTCGGCTATTGAAGTGGGACTGAACGCCGAATATTATTCCCAGAAAATGCCCATCCTGGTGCAAGTGCCCGATAAAAGCTTCTTTTTCAACGCTTATATAGCCCTCACTTTTGGTAAGCGAAAGTGACTTATTTTTGCATAGAACCAGATTAAGAGGCGTTCCATGCAAGAGTTACCCGTAGTTCCCAAAGTTGATACCAACGAACATAAACTTCAAAAACCCAATTGGCTTCGTGTAAAGCTGCCTATTGGCGCCAGTTATAAGCACGTACGCGGACTGGTGGATACCCATAAATTACATACCATTTGTGAAAGCGGCAATTGCCCGAATATGGGCGAATGCTGGAGCGAAGGCACTGCCACTTTCATGATACTGGGCAATATCTGTACCCGCAGTTGTGGTTTTTGTGCCGTAGCCACCGGCAGGCCCGAACCGGTGGATTGGGATGAGCCGCAGCGTGTAGCGGAAGCCATTCACCTGATGACGGTAAAGCATGCCGTGATTACGAGTGTAGACCGCGACGAGCTCAAAGACGGCGGATCCATTATATGGTTCAATACCATCAAAGCGGTCAAAGCCCTCAACCCGGGTACCACGCTCGAAACGTTGATCCCCGATTTCAGGGGCAATGCAGAACAGGTGCAACGCATCATCGATGCTGCGCCTGAAGTGGTGAGTCATAATATGGAAACAGTAGAGCGTTTAACCAGGCAGGTACGCATACAGGCTAAATACCGTCGCAGTCTCGATGTGTTGCGTATGTTGAAAGAAGGAGGCATGCGTACCAAAACGGGTATCATGCTGGGACTGGGAGAGACCAAAGAAGAAGTGATCCAAAGTATGGAAGACCTGCTTACAGTAGGTTGTGATGTACTTACCCTGGGGCAATACCTGCAACCTACCAAAAAACATTTAGCTGTTCAGCGTTTCGTGCATCCCGATGAGTTTGCTGAACTGCGTGAAATAGGATATGAGCTCGGTTTTGATTATGTAGAGAGTGGTCCGCTGGTGCGTTCCTCTTACCATAGTGAAAAACACGTCATACCCGGATGGGGAAAAGAAAAATGGATGCAGGAAAAACTTACCACACCAACGCCGACGCTCCTAGTATAGCAGCATCTGCCGATTTAAGGTGACTCACCAAAATCCGCACTTTATTCTGGAACACCTGTATGAGGGTGTTTTCCATGCTTTCGCGCGTAGGTTTCAGTATCATATCACCAGCTTTGGTAAGGCCTCCGAAAAGAATAATAGCTTCCGGACTGGAGAACATGACAAAGTTCGCCAGGGCGATGCCCAATATCTTACCGGTATATTCAAATATTTCTTTGGCCAGTTCATCGCCTTCCATGGCGGCATCGTGTACTGCTTTGGAGTCAATGCTGTCTTGCGGTAGGGCGCGAAGCAGGCTGGGTTTGGGGCTTTTCTCCAGGAATTCCAACGCGGTGAGGCGTACGCCTGTTGCAGATGCATAACTTTCCAGTGATCCTTTTTTACCGGTGCCTTCGTGCAGGCGGCCGTCTGGTATGATGATGGTATGTCCGAGTTCACCGGCAAAACCATCATGCCCGTATATAAGGTGCCCATTGGCTACGATACCGCTGCCCACACCGGTGCCCAGTGTGATCATGATAAAGTCCTTCATGCCCTGTGCCGCACCATACATCATTTCACCCAGTGCAGCTGCATTGGCATCATTGGTGATGATCGCGGGTATTTTGAACTTGTCTTCGATCAGCTTACCCAATGGGATAATGCCTTTCCAGGGCAGGTTGGGTGCGTATTCAATGGTGCCGGTGTAATAATTACCGTTGGGAGCGCCTACGCCGATCCCTTTGATGCGGCCTATGCCGCCGGCCTGCTCAATGAAAGGATGCAGGTTGTTGTATAACTCGTCAATGAAACTGTTCACATCTTTGTGAATCCGGGTTGACATATCGCTCGAGAAAAGTATATTACCTACTTCATCTACAATTCCGAATTTGGTGTTGGTGCCACCGATATCGATTCCAATAGCCAAAGGCTCTACACCCTGCGTTTTCTTCACCATGTATATTTTTTTTAATGAGCTCCACTTGTTTTTATATCATAATCAATTCCCTGTGCTTTCAAAATAGCTTTTGAACGGATTGCGTAAAACGCAAGGTAAGCAAAACACGCTACGCCTACCACATAGCTATACCGGATGCCCAATATATGATCCGAAGCTACCCATCCTTGCAGTAAACTCACCAGTCCGCCTCCCATAATCATCATAATGAGCATGCTGCTTCCCTGGTTGGTATGTTTACCCAGACCGGCGATGGCCAGGGTGAAAATACAGGGCCACAATGTACTGCAGAAAAGTCCAACACTGATGAATGCAAACACACTGGTCTTGCCTTCTGAGAGCATGCCGATCACTAATGCTGTAATGCCCATCGATGCAAAGATCAATAACATCCGTGCAGGATTACCTTTGCTGAGGATATCACCTATGATCATGGCAATGATCACAAAACCGTATACATAAAAGGAGCTGATATCGTGCCGGGCAATAGCGTTCACCGCAAGGAAAACGGCAAATGCCAGGTAAGGCATGAGAAAATTAAGAATTTTTTTAGCTCCCATGCTCACACTGAATGCACCCACAGACGCAGTCCAGCGACCCATCATAAGACTGGCCCAATAGAGCGATACGAAGGGTGCGATCTTATCTGTAGGAATGTTCATATGCTGCCGCATGTATTCGGGCAGGTTGGCGGCGGTGGCCACTTCCACGCCTACATATACGAATATGCCGATCATGCCCAGCCAAAGTTGAGGGTATTGAATAGCCGAAGACCGGTGCATCACCTGCTTTTCACTGTCGGCCTCGTGTGCTGCCACATCTTCCAGGTCAATTTTATTGGGGATGGATGAAAACTTAAAGAACAACGCCACCAGGATGAAAGCGGCGCCGAGGACGAGATAGGGCACTTTCACACTTTCGATGCTGGCGGTACCGGAACCACTGGTAACACTGCCGAAGATGGCAAAGCTTACCAGTAATGGGCCGATGGTGGTACCGAAGTTATTGATACCTCCTGCCATGTTTAGTCTTTGTGAACCAGTTTTGGGATCGCCGATCACAATGGCGAGTGGGTTGGCAGCAATCTGCTGAAGCGAAAAACCCAATCCTACTACAAACAGCCCGGTAATCATCAATGTAAAAGAAGAACTGTTGGCCGCAGGATAGAACAGCAGTGTACCAATAGCTGAAATAAGGAGCCCAAGGGCAATGCCGTTTTTATAACCCATTTTATTCAGCAGGTCGTGCTTAATCGTTTTAGATATGCCAAAATAAATAAGCGACCCTACGGTGTAGGCTACATAAAAAGCCACAGATACCAGCATGCTCTGCGCCTGCGACAGGTTAAAAGCTTTTTTAAATACCGGAATGAGTATGTCGTTACTCGCGGCTACAAATCCCCAGAAAAAGAAAACAGAAATGAGGGTGCCGAACTGCGACCATTTGGTTTGTTGGTTCATGGTAGACAAGCTGTTTTAGACAGGGGCTGCAAAATAATCAAAAATAAGATGGAAAAATTTAAATACGAGAATTGAATGAATGCTTTTAGTTACTAACTTCAGAGCAAATCTTTCAAAAGCGTCTCATGGAGATCATTCATGTCAGTGCAGAGTGTTATCCCGTAGCCAAAGCGGGCGGATTAGGCGATGTAGTAGGGGCTTTACCCAAATACCAATGCAAAGCGGGGCATGTAGCCAAAGTGGTGATGCCCATGTACCGGACCAAGTTCTTATACGACAACGAGTGGACGGTAGATTTCAAAGGAAGTTCCAACCTGGGAAACTGGTTTTTCGACTATACCATCATCAAGGAAACCACCAATAAGCTGGGGTTCGACCTTTACCTGGTAGACATCAACGGGCTGCTCGACCGGCACCGGATATATGGGTATGATGATGATGTGGAGCGTTTCACAGCCTTCCAGATCGCTGTAGTGAACTGGATGAGCAGTTGGGAGCACAAACCCCGCGTGCTGCACTGCCACGACTATCATGCCGGTCTGCTGCCCTTCATGATGCAGCATTGCTATGATTACCGGAAGCTGGCATCTATCCCCACCGTGCTTACCATTCACAATGCCCAATACCAGGGATGGATGGGGTGGGACCAGAGTAAGTATATACCGCGGTGGGACCTGTGGAAAAGGGGCATGCTGGATTGGAACGGTAATATTAATCCATTGGCATCGGGCATCAAGTGCGCCGATAAAGTAACCACCGTGAGCCATAGTTATATGGATGAGCTGCGCTCGAATTCGAACGGACTGGAAAAATTATTCGAATACGAAAAGGGAAAATGTGTGGGCATTCTCAACGGAATCGATAATGAAGTATGGGATCCTGAAACGGATAAATACCTCGATCATCATTTTTCTGTTGCCACCGCAAAGACAGGCAAGCAGCAGAATAAAGAGTTATTGTGCAGGCGGTTTGGTTTGGATCCCAACAAACCATTATTTGTTTTCATTGGCCGGCTCGTGGGCGAAAAAGCGGCCGATGTATTACCCGATGCGATCCGTGTGGCCATTGATCACACACAGGGCCAGGCTTCTTTCCTCGTACTGGGCAGTGGCGAAACGCAGGTGGAATGGCAGTTCCAGCAAATGAAAGAGCCTTATGCCGATGTGTTCAATGTGGTGATAGGATATGATGAAGCATTGAGTCACCTGATGTATGCCGGCGCTGATTTTTTGTTGATGCCCAGCAGGGTGGAGCCATGCGGACTCAACCAGATGTATGCCATGCGTTATGGAACCGTTCCCATTGTGAGAAGTACAGGTGGTTTGCAGGATACGGTGACGGATATGGGCGATCCCGGTGGGTTTGGTATCCGCTTCAACCATGCGAATATTGAAGACATCGACTATTCGATCAGCCGTGCCGTATCGGTATACCAACACCCGGCGCATTTGGATACGATGCGCAAGCAGATGATGGAAATAGACCACAGCTGGGAATCTGTAGTAGAAGCATACCTGAAGCTGTACAGGTCATTACGATAACCTAATAAAACCGCTATACGATGAGTACGATTTCAAAATCAGTTCTGGCCGTGATCCTGGGAGGAGGCGCCGGAACAAGACTGTTCCCGCTTACCGCGAGCCGATCCAAACCCGCTGTACCAATTGCCGGTAAATACCGCCTCGTTGATATCCCTATCAGCAATTGTATCAACAGCGATATCAATCGCATGTTCGTGCTTACCCAGTTCAACTCGGCATCGTTGAACAAGCACATCAAGAATACTTATTTATTCAGCGCCTTCAGTACTGGTTTTGTAGACATACTGGCTGCCGAACAAACACCCGAAAACAGCGGTTGGTTCCAGGGTACGGCCGATGCGGTGCGACAATCGCTCCGGCATATTTCGAACCACGATTTCGAGTATGTACTTATCCTGAGTGGTGACCAGTTGTACCAGATGGATTTTACCGAAATGCTCAAGGCGCACAGAACAAGTGAAGCGGATATCTCCATTGCTACTATTCCAGTAACGGAAAGGGAAGCAACGGAGTTCGGTATCATGAAAGCGGATGCGAAGAGCTTCATTACATCTTTCATTGAGAAACCGAAAAAAGAGTTGTTGCCCGATTGGGTAAGCGACACCGGGGCCGAGATGCAGCAGGCAGGCAGGCATTACCAGGCCTCGATGGGTATTTATATTTTCAGTAAGAAAATGCTGTATCACCTGCTTAATGAAGTACATCCGCAAGCAACAGATTTCGGGAAAGAGATCATCCCCGATTCCATTGCAAATTATAAAGTGATCAGCTACCAGTATGATGGTTACTGGACCGATATCGGGAACATCTATTCCTTCTTCGAAGCCAACCTGGCGCTGACACAGGATATTCCACCTTTCAATTTATTCGATCATACCAAGACGGTGTATAGCCGCTCCCGCATGTTGCCTCCTGCCAAGATCAGTGGCACCACGCTGGAAAAAACCCTGATCGCGGAAGGGTCCATTATCCATGCCAGCAGGCTGGAACAATGTATCGTAGGCATCCGTTCGCGCATAGGAGCCGGTACTACCATCGTTAACAGTTATGTTATGGGTAACGACGGGTATGAAACCATTGAAGAAATGAGCACGGATGATTCCAAAGGAATACCCAGGATGGGCATTGGCGAACGTTGCTTTATCAAGAATGCGATCATAGATAAGAATTGCCGCATTGGCAATGCCGTTCAGATCAACGGAGGAGATCACCTGGCTAATACAGACCATCCTTTGTATGCGGTGAAAGACGGTATTGTGGTGGTGAAGAAGATGGCTATTCTGCCGGATGGTTTTGTAATTGGATAAAAAATGTTTGATCGTCATCCTTCGCTCGCTCAGGGTGACATTGCTCAGGATGACGACCAGGCATTTTTATTTATCCTCAGGCAGTAAGACAAATTTGGCCATATTGGCTTCATTGAAATATTGATTCGCAAGTTCTTTCGTGCGCTCTACGGTAATTTTCTTAACGAGTTGCGGCGCTTCCAGTATTTTTTCGGGATTTTGCTTGCGGAAGATCTGCTGTTCCAGTTTGTAACGCCAATAACTGTTTTCCTTGAACTCGGTTTCGAGGCCACGGGTTTGTTCGGCTATCACTTTTTCAATGTTGACCGGGGCAACGCCGTTGGACTTGGTATGATTGATTTCATCCATGGTTAGTCCTATCAGCTTGTCTACGTTTTCGGGTGCGCAACCAAACTGTATACCGATGCTGTAATTGTTCACCGGTTCTCTGCTCAATCCACCCGAAACGCTTACACCGTATACGCCACCTGCGTCTTCACGCAGCACTTCTCTCAAACGGATGCCCAATGCTTTACACAACTGGCCAATTTGCAGTTCGTCGAGGTCGTTGAAAGCAGCGCTGTTGCCGGTGAAATACAACCGTACACTGGCTTTGCTTTCTTTTCCTTTTTTCACCACTTTGTTGATGACGCC
Organism: Asinibacterium sp. OR53; assembly: GCF_000515315.1. Lineage (NCBI taxonomy): Bacteria > Pseudomonadati > Bacteroidota > Chitinophagia > Chitinophagales > Chitinophagaceae > Asinibacterium > Asinibacterium sp. OR53. The sequence continues at coordinate 3,223,073 of NZ_KI911562.1, read as the reverse complement.
TTGCGGATAACGCAGACCTACGTCTTTCCAGGTGTCTTGTTTGCCGGTGGACGGGAGAGAGGCAATATATTTTTCAACCAGCGGCCTGATACTGTCCAACGTGAAATTGCCTACAAACGTAAACAGGAATTGTCCGCCGTTAGAGAACCTTTCTTTATAAATATTAAATGCGCGGTCAAGCTCCAGTTGTTTCACTGCTTCCAGCGTAACAGGTTTGCGCCTCGGGTGATAATTACCCATTACATAGCCCACTGTATCGCCAAATACACTGGCCGGGTTTTTATCCTTATTCGCCAACTGTACCTGCATCTGCTGCTGTACTACTTTGAACATACTGCTGTCTTTACGTGGCGCTACAAAATAGCCGTATAACAACTGCATGGCTGTTTCCAGGTCTTTCGTGGTGCTGCTGCCATTCATGCCCTGCATGTAATTACTCATGGAAGGCGCTACGGTGCAGTTCTTTCCCGCCATTTCTTTTTGCAGGCTTTGTATATCCAGGTTGCCCATGCCACCTGTTAATGCAATCAATGAGGCGTTGGTTGCATTCATATAGTCGGCATCGCTGTAAAGTGAAGTACCGCCCCAACTGATGGCCGAGAATTGGATATCGTCGTTTTTAAATGTGGTAGGTTTGAGCACAACATGCGCACCGTTCGATAAAGTCCATTCAGTAGTACCAATGGATTCGTATTGTTTCTCGGCCGTTATTTTGCCCGGAACGGGTGCAACCGGCAATAACGGACCTGTTGCCATTTTATCTTCATACTTTTTTAACGAGCCCAAAGGTTTGTTCAGTATATCCAATGCAGCCGTACTGCTGATCAGGTTGTTTTTTTCTTTTTCGGGTGCAGTAACGATAATAGAACGATCGGTCTTTTTGATCCACCGGCTAATCAGGCTGTTGACTTCCTGCAGGGTGATGGTAGGTAGGAATTTCTGGTATAATCCATACTCATATTCAATACCGGGGATAGATTCCTGTTTCAAATAATTACGTACCAGTTCCTGCAGCAACTCTGCCGATTTGGTCTTGTTGCGTTCTTTGTACAGGTTCTCTATGTACGACATGCTGGATTTAACGGCACGGTCCAGTTCGCTTTGTACGAAACCGTATTGCCTTACCCTTTCATTCTCTGTTACGAGGGTTTCCATGGAAGCGGCAATGTCTTTACCTGTTTTGGCTACGGCCAGCAAACTGAAAGCATCTTTATCGCCAATGAAACTACCATAGCTACTGCTTCCGAAAAGGAAGGGTGCATCGGGCTTTTGTGCGATCTCATCCAGCCTGCTGCTCATCATTTGATTGAACAGTCCGCGTACAATAGACGCACGGTATTCACTCTCTGTTTTGGCAGCAGGTATTTCCGGTTGGGTATAATAGATCTGTACCACGTTATAAGGTTGCTCCGGATCGGTAAGGATGGATACCCTGGTTTCTGTATGAGAGGGAATGCTGAATTTTTTCCTTGGTTTGGGATTGACAGCCCTGGGTATTTTCGCGAAATGCTCTTTGATCATCCGCTCTGTTTCCGCTACATCCACATCGCCTACTACAATCACCGCTTGCAGATCGGGGCGGTACCAGTCTTTATAAAAACTGGTGAGCGTATTGTAATGCGCTGTATCAATATTTTCCTTGGTGCCAATGGGCAGTCGCTTGGCATACTGTGATCCCTTTAACATGACCGGGAAATATTTATCACGGAGCCTGGCATCGGCGCCGCGGCCCAATCGCCATTCCTCTACAATTACACCGCGCTCTTTGTCTATTTCGGTATGCTCAAAGCTAACGAGGTGTGCCCAGTCTTCCAGTATCTGCAAAGCCTGTCGGTATACAACAGGACTATCCGTAGGCACCTGTAGTTCATATACCGTTTCGTCGAAACTGGTGTAAGCATTCAGGTCGGCGCCGAAATTCACGCCGCTTTTTTCGAGGAAGTCCACCAGCTCTTGTTTCTTGAAATGTTTCGTACCATTGAAACACATGTGCTCAACGAAGTGCGCAAGACCTACCTGTTTATCGCTCTCCAGTGTAGATCCGGCATTGACCACCAGTCTCAGTTCCGCCCTGTTTTTTGGTTCCTGGTTTTTACGGATATAATAAGTGAGGCCATTGGAAAGCTTGCCTATTTTAACTTCCGGCGAAACCGGCAGTACTTTGTCTTTTACTGTTTTGTTTTGTGCAGCTAGTTGTACAACAACCAGCAGAAGAACGAGCAGCATCTTTATCCGTTGCATAGAATACCTGATTTAACGTTAAAACTGAGCCGTCAAGATAGGCAAAATAAATGAGGCTCAGGCTTCGAGGTACTGCTTCATTTCAGCAGCATAAGTGGCCGCAATGGTAGCAGCTTCTTCGGCAAAATTTTCTTTGCTGCTGGCGAAGATGATGGCGCGGCTGGCATTGACCAGCAAACCACAGTCTTTGTTCAATCCATACTGCGATACTTCTTCGAGACTACCGCCCTGAAAACCAACACCGGGTACCAACAGGAAATGATCGGGTATGATGGTGCGAATATGTTGCAGGTCGCTGGCGCGGGTAGCGCCTACTACAAACATCAGGTTATTGGGTGTGCCCCAGGAAACTGTTTTTTCCAGTACCTGTTCGTACAACATTTTATCGCCGGAAGCCAGCAACAGTTTTTGGAAATCAAGACTGCCTGCATTGGAAGTGAGGCCCAGTACAATGGTCCATTTGTTTTCGTATTCCAGGAAGGGGCGCACACTGTCTTCACCCATGTAAGGCGCTACCGTTACTGCATCGAAGGGCAGCACTTCAAAAAAGGTCTTGGCGTATTGCGAAGAAGTATTGCCAATATCGCCCCGCTTCGCATCGGCTATTTTGAAATGGGTGGAAGGAATATAGTTCACGGTTTTTTCCAGGGCTTCCCAACCCTTCAAACCCTGTGATTCATAAAAAGCAGTGTTGATCTTGTAACTCACACAATATTCGAGGGTAGCATCGATGATGGCTTTGTTGAAGGCAAATACGGCATCGGGGTGTGATTGCAGGTGGGGTGGAATTTTGGTGATGTCGGTATCCAGTCCCACCGTTAAATAAGATTTCTTTTGCTGTATTTGTGCTACCAGTTCTGTACGTGTCATAGATTGCAAAGATAATGGTAAACAAAGCTTTTCTTTGCTGAAAGAACGATGCTTGTTATGAAAAAGGAACCCCTGTATTATGGCAGTTACCTGCACCTGGAAAAGATATTGGACAGTCAGCACCCGGTGAGTTTTGAAGAAGGCCATACACCTGCGCACGATGAAATGCTCTTCATCATCATACACCAGGCTTATGAACTATGGTTCAAACAGATATTGTTTGAGCTGGATTATGTGATGCATATATTTTCACAGGAAAAGATCAATGATAACTCCGAGGATATGAACCTGGTGCGGCACCGCCTGCACCGGATCATCCGCATACTGGAACTGCTGAACCAGCAGATCACTATCCTCAATACCATGACCCCGCTCGATTTCCTGGAGTTCCGCAACCTGCTCACGCCTTCATCCGGCTTCCAGAGTGCGCAGTTCAGGCTGATTGAGGCGAGGCTGGGATTGCAGATCGATAAACGGCATCAGAAAGACTATTACAAACGCACCAATGAAGGCGGGTTTACCCGGAATGATTATGAACGTATCACAGCCGTAGAAACAGAAAAGAACCTGTTGCAACTGGTGAACGACTGGCTGGAACGCATGCCTTTTTTTGATACAGAACTATGGCATCAGTATAAGCCTGCAACAACGAACAATACTACGGACCATCCTTTCTGGAATGATTACCGGGCTATTTATCTGCAAGGCTTAACAGAACGTGAACAGGGCAAGATATTTGATTTCGATTATGTCTTTTTTGAAAAAGCGCACGTCGATTATACGTCGGAGCAACTGGAAACACTGCGCAGTAATTTTTCACCCAAAGCCATGCGGGCTGCTTTGTTCATCATGCTGTACCGCGATTTCCCGGTATTCCAAACATCTTACCAACTGCTCGACGCCTTGATTGAAATTGATCACCTGCTCAGCAACTGGCGCCACAAGCACCTCATCATGGTGCGCCGTATGATAGGCATGCGGGTAGGCACGGGCAATACTTCCGGAGCAGGCTACCTGGAAGGAGCATTGGGCAAACATTATGTGTACCGCGATTTATCGGGCCTTGCTACTTACCTGATCGAAAGAAAAAACCTGCCCAGGCTGCCTATTGAGTTAATGAAGCAGCTAGGCTTTCACTAATGATTTCTACGCACTCCAGTATCTGTTCGCGATTGATGAGCAACGGAGGAGCGAAACGGATCTTATCGCCATGTGTAGGTTTGGCCAGCAATCCTTTTTCTTTCAATGTCAGGCAAAGCTCCCATGCAGCATCAGCATTGGCGTGATCGATAACGATGGCGTTGAGCAGGCCTTTGCCACGGATGGTATGAATATGCGGAGAAGCCAGCTTAGCCAGTTCGCTACGCATCAATTCACCCATGACCGCTGCATTTTCAGCCATCTGCTCATCTTTCAATACTTTTAGTGCTTCCATGGCTACGGCACAGGCCAGCGGATTGCCGCCATAAGTAGAACCATGCTCACCGGGTAGGATGTTGAGCATCACTTCATCATCGGCGAGTACGGCGGATACGGGTAACATGCCACCGCTGAGGGCTTTGCCGAGGATGAGTATATCGGGACGAACATTTTCATGATCACAGGCCAGCATTTTTCCCGTGCGTGCCAGTCCGGTTTGTATCTCATCTGCAATGAACAGCACATTGTAGTGCGAACAGAGCTCGCGTACTTTTTGCAAATAGCCATCATCAGGCACTACCACGCCAGCTTCGCCCTGTATGGGTTCTACCATAAAGGCTGCTACGTTTTTATCCTGCAATGCTTTTTCCAGTGCAATGATGTCATTGTAAGGAATGATCTCAAACCCCGGCATATAAGGACCAAAACCTTTATAACTGCTGGGATCGGTAGAGGAGGAGATAGCAGCGAGTGTTCTTCCCCAAAAATTTCCTTCTGCAAAAATGATCTTTGCATGGTTCTCTGCAACACCTTTACGGGCATAAGCCCATCTCCTGGCCAGCTTGATGGCTGTTTCACCGCCTTCTACGCCTGTATTCATAGGCAGCACTTTGTCGTAACCAAAATAGGCAGTGATGAATTGCGCATATTCACCCAATAAGTTGTTGTGAAAGGCGCGGGATGTGAGTGTGAGCTTCTGCGCCTGTTCAATGAGGGCGCGAACGATCCGGGGGTGACAGTGGCCCTGGTTAACGGCCGAATAACCGCTCAGAAAATCATAATAACGTTTACCGTCAATATCCCAGAGGAAAACACCTTCTCCTCTTTCGAGCACAACGGGGAGGGGATGGTAATTATGTGCCCCGTATTTTTCTTCCAGCTGTAAGTACGCGCTGGTTGATTTGGATAAAGTAAGTAGTGACATGGTTGTATTGTATGTGATCGGCTTCACCTGAAAAGCATCAACGCTTGTTCAAATGAAAAATGATAAAATGGATTGAAAAGATTGCAATAAAGCAAATGCGCCTGCGCAGCAGTATTCTATTGAGCTGGATGATCTAAAAAATCAAGATTGAGGTGCAGGAATCGCATAATAGGGTTTCTGCATGCAAGATACGACAAGGATGTCGGTAAACGGAATAAAATTTGTATTTTCAGAATATGAAAAAAATACTCAAACGTATTGTTCTGTCATTGATGGGGCTGATTGCCATTTTCTCTGCTTATGCCTGGATCAGTGGCAAGACTTATCTCTTCAAAGCAGTATGGTACAATTTCGCCAATATCGACGATTATAAAATATTCTCCAATACGACTGTTAATACCGGCGTACCGCAACCCTGGCACAATGCAGTCAATTACAATAAGATCAATTATCCCGATAGCCTCAATCAACTCATGGAAGACCTGGGCTCCGTTGGTTTGTTAGTCATCAGGAATGATTCGGTGGCTTTTGAAAAGTATTGGGATGGATATAGCGACAGCTCTTTATCGGGTTCTTTCTCTATGGCCAAAAGCATTACGAGTTTATTGATAGGGGTGGCATTAAAAGAAGGGGAGATCAAATCCTTGCAGGAGCCTATTGGCCATTACCTGCCGGAATTCAGCATCGGAACCAAAGCCCGGGTAAAGATTATCGACCTGCTTACCATGAGCAGCGGATCGGATTTTGATGAATCTTATTGGAATCCTTTTTCCGTTACAACCGACCTGTATTATGGAAGCGATGCATACAAAACCGCAGTCAATGTAAAAATGGTGCAGGAACCGGGCACTTTGCACCGGTATAAAAGCGGTGATACCCAATTGCTGGGATTGATACTGGAAAAAGCAACGGGGCAATCGTTGGGTGATTATGCTGCTGTTAAATTATGGCAGCCCCTGGGTGCTGAGCATCCGGCATTGTGGAGCACGGATCATGAGAACGGACATGCCAAAGCCTATTGTTGTTTCAATTCCAATACACGTGATTTTGCGCGCATTGGCCAATTGATGTTAGACAGTGGCAAGTGGAAGGGTGTGCCTGTGATCGATAGCGATTATTATGCTGCATCTATCAAAGCCTGCGGTATCACCGATACCCACGGCAAGCCCTGTGATTATTATGGTTACCAGTGGTGGATCGATCCGTTGCATCCGGATATATTTTATGCAAGGGGCATCCTGGGGCAGTACATCATTGTGATCCCTTCAAAAAAGACCATCATCGTAAGGCTGGGTAAAATGACGTCGATGACAAGAGAACGCACAGTGCCGAAAGAAGTACGGTGGCTGATTAACTGGGGACTTTCCTGAATGCCTTATTTTCGCACAAAATCACCTGATCGTTGAACCCAAGTGTAGCAGTCGTTATCCTGAATTATAATGGCAGGCATTACCTGGAGCAGTTCCTGCCCTCTGTACTGGCTTCCACTTACCCTGGTGTAAGGGTGGTGGTGGCCGATAATGCATCTACCGATGACTCACTTGAATACTTGCGTAATTCATTCCCGGGTGTGGAAGTACTTACACATGATACCAATGAAGGATTTGCCGGCGGCTATAACTGGGCCCTTCGCCTGGTGAAGGCTGATTATTACGTGTTGCTTAATTCCGATGTGTGTGTGACGCCCGGTTGGATTGAACCGGTGATCAGTCTCATGGAAACTGATGCAAAGATTGCTGCCTGTCAGCCTAAACTATTGTCATATAAAGAACCGGGGATGTTTGAATACGCGGGTGCGGCCGGCGGATGGATCGATTCGTTGGGTTATCCCTTTTCACGTGGCCGGATCTTCGATGTCTGTGAGCCCGATGAGCAGCAATACAATGATACGATCCCTGTTTTCTGGGCATCCGGGGCAGCTATGTTCATACGCGCGGAACTTTATCATGCTATGGGCGGACTCGACGCTTCATTTTTCGCGCACCAGGAAGAGATTGATCTCTGTTGGCGCCTGCAACTGGCTGGATATAAGATCATGTCGTGCCCGGCTTCGGTAGTATATCATGTTGGTGCGGGTACTTTACCACGTGGAGGAAGGAAAGTTTTTTTGAATTTCCGCAACAACCTGCTGATGTTGCACAAGAACCTGCCCTGGAATGAAAAAATATGGAAACTGCCTTTGCGGCTGGTGCTCGACGGTGTATCGGCAATAAAGGGATTATTGCAGGGTGATGTGGATTTTTTTACGGCTATTTTCAAGGCGCATTTTGCTGTACACAGGCTTTGGCTGAAAAGGGGAGAGATCCATAAAAGTCAGCAGCGGCGGCCTTTGTGTGGGTTAGACGGTGTGTATGAAGGGACGGTCGTATGGCAATATTTTGTGAAGCGGAAAACCCGTTTCCGGGATATTATTCAAAAGAAGGTTTTATAATTTGTGAAGCCCGCCTTATTTTTGCAAAGCAATCAGAAAATATGTCAAACGAAACGAACAACGTAGGAGAAAAAGATTTTACCAAAAACTGGGTAAATTCATCAAGGTTTCTGTTTTATCTACAGGTATTTTGCATGCTGGCATTTGTTTTAGGCGGATGTTATCGTTTGTATCACCAGCGTTATAAAGGCAAGCCCGATATAGAGATCCAGGGAAGCTCCAAGTACACACCGGAATACAAATAAAACCCGGGATACTGCAAGAAAAATTTGGCTGTTAATCGCAGATTCCTATTTTTGCACTCCCAATTTAGTTCTTAAACAAAGAATCGCGGAAGTAGCTCATTTGGTAGAGCACGACCTTGCCAAGGTCGGGGTGGCCGGTTCGAGCCCGGTCTTCCGCTCTAATCCCGCCTCGAGCGGGATTTTTTTTGTAGTCTGCCCCGGTGGTGGAACTGGTAGACACGCAGGACTTAAAATCCTGTTCGCCGAAACGCGAGTACGGGTTCGATTCCCGTCTGGGGCACAAAAGCTGAAAATCGGCTTTTAGAAACCGTTTAAACTCAATTGTTTAGACGGTTTCTTGCTTTCACAGGTGTCAAAAAAGGTGTCAATTATGTCTTAAAGATATAATTAAAAATAAAAAGCAACATCTTTTGTTAGCCCTAGAATTGCCACATGTTATTTTATTCAAACAACCTCATTTAGCTAAAAGAGTATTTAATGAGTTAGTAGATCATTATAAGGAAGAATATGGTAATGGAGATTATCATTGAGGCCCATATATATATATGTCGGCTCCCCTTTATTTTTACCCACGGTTAGTTAGAGTTTTCTAAGATGATGTTAGTGATGTTCATTCTTGGTACTGCTCATTTTCGTGTTGAGTTTATTCGCGAAGAGGCTGAATATGTCTTCCACACCGAATAATTCAAGTTCGCTGAATTATTTATATAGAAACTTGGCAAGTAAAATCAGGAAATTGGATACATAAATATATTTAAATAAGCCTATCAAAGTAAAGGTCGACAGCGCCCAAAGTCCGCTGACGATGCCCATTCCAAGTCCAAATTTGACCCGGATGGCCTATCTTTATTGTATGGATAAGCGCAGCCATTGGGATCATATCTATCGGCACAAGACACCGGATCAGCTCAGCTGGACCCAGGAAACGCCCGCCACCTCCCTCGATTTCATCGACACTTTCCGGCTCCCCCGAAATGCCCGGATCATCGACATAGGCGGAGGCGAAAGCCGGCTCGCCGAGTTGCTATTAGAAAAGGGCTACAAGGATATCACTGTCCTGGATATCTCGGAAGAAGCCATCAAATGCGCACAAGACCGGCTCGGTGAAAAAGCCACCCTTGTACAATGGATCGTTGCCGACATTGCCGACTTCGAGCCGCCGCACCCCTATGATCTTTGGCATGACCGCGCCACATTCCACTTCCTTACTACTGCACCCCAAGTATCCAACTACCTTGACCATGCTCGCACCGCCCTCCCTTTAGGTGGCTACCTCGTCATTGGCACCTTCTCGGACAAAGGACCGGACAAATGCAGTGGTCTTCCTGTCCACCGATACACGGAGGAAACCCTGTCCGGGGAACTACACAATGGCTTCAACAAAATCAAATGCATCACCGAAGACCATGAGACGCCCTTCCACACCGTCCAAAACTTCCTCTTTTGTTCCTTTAAACGCGCATAGCATCTCGAAGTCGGTCATCCTGGTAAGATTCGTGAGATGTTAAACAAATTTGCCGTATCGGGAAAAATAATTCAATTGCATTGTTAAGAATATTAAGCACTTAATTCTACAACTAGTCTCGAATCTGCAAATGGTACCCTTCAGGATTTGGCTCCCCACCGGCGACATATTTTATTCTGCACCGTCTTCATGAATTTACCAGTGTGCGCCGGTGAGTGCCGTGTATGAAAATGGTTTTATAAAACCAATAATAAGACAGTAGAGAAGAGCCAACAAACTATTTATCGTTCTTCAATAAAAATGCTTCTGCAGCACCGAGGTGCGCATTCTTTTTAGTGATCTCCATTTTTTTCCAGGCTGTGGCCAGCATCGACAGACGGGGTTGCGATTCGAAGAATGCGATATGGCCGGCAATAAAATGCCAGAAAAGACCATCCCAGGTTACAGACCAGGCGCCTTTTGAATAATCACTCATTTTTAAGAGATAGTTGCTGCCGCTGATATAGGGCTTGGTGCTCATCTTGCCACCGTCTGCAAATAAACTCATACCATATATATTAGGTACCATTACCCAATCATAGGCATCGATGAATAAACCCATGAACCACTTATACACTTCGTCGGGGTGAAAACCGCATAGGTTCATAAAGTTGGATAATACCATCAGTCTTTCTATGTGATGGGCATAGCCCGTTCGGAGTACTTTGTTGATGGTACAGTCTATAGGTGTAATACCCGTAGTGCCATTATAAAAGGAGGATGGTATTTTTCTTGTATGGCCCCAGAAATTCGATCTGCGTTGTTTGGCGCCTGTGTACTCATAGACGCCTCTCACATATTCGCGCCAACCAATAAGCTGGCGTAAAAATCCTTCCATCGAGTTCAGTGGTATCGATTGGTTGCGCCCATAAGCCAGGCTTTTATCAATAACGATTTTGATGTCCAGCAATCCTGTATTCAATAAGGGAGAGATAACGCTGTGATGAAGAAAGTGCGCGTCTTTTACAATACTGTCTTCATATATCCCAAAAGCATGAAAACGGTGTTGTAAAAAATCATCGAACCACCGATCGGCATCGGTAAAATTAAGCGGGTACCGGGTTTGCACGGAGAGCTCGCCGGGATGATCACTAAAGTGACGGTTGGTATACTTACAAGCCTCATCCCATACGGTGCTGGAAGATGGTTTTGCCAGAGGAGGCGGGTGGTTGTTCGTGGGATACTTCTTTCGGTTTTCTGCATCATAACTCCATTTGCCTCCCAGGGGTTTGTTTCCTTCCATCAGCAGGTCAAGCCGCTTGCGCTGGTATTTATAGAAGTCTGACTGATGGAAAACTTCCCTGTTGCCAAAGTAGCTGTCGATATCAGCTTTGGATGTGAGGAAAAGCCGGTTGTCATACCAGTGCAACCTAAAGTCTTTCGCCGAAAGTTGGATCCTTTTGTGTAGCCAGTCATCTACCGGGTCGTACAGGTGTATTTCCGCAATACCAATCGTTTTGAAGGTTTGTAAGAGGCTCCTGATGTCCGATATATTTTGCGTTGCTTCGATATACTCTACCTGGTAACCGTTTGATTGAAGATAAACTTCATAATATTTCATTGACGCCCGGTGAAAAGCGATTTTCTGTTTATGAAAATGATATTGACGAAAGAAGAGATATTCTTCCACCAGGTACACCCGGGCATGCTTAGGCAGAGCCGGGTTCCTGAAAAGCTGATTAGGAAATACAATGGCAGCGGTAGTCAAGTGTAAAATGTTGGATACATAATGATTACTGGGAAGCAGGCACGTTCAGGCGCTCATAATTCCGAATGGTTATCCTGCCCGGGCGCAAGGCATGCATCATATTATAAAGACCAAAGAAGGTTCTGTTCAGGTAGATAAAATGTTTCGAACCCCTGTTGGTATTCATAGACCGAACCTGGCTCATGCTTGCATACCGCTGCCCCATGACAGCAATCGCTTCAAAAAAGCGCTCATCGGAAAAATCAAAAAACTCTTCGTTAAAAGGGCGGGTAAACAAAGTCAGCATATCATGAAAAAGTGTGGTGAAGAATGTTTTTTCCTCGTTCGTGTCGCTCGGCAAAAGGATCTCCAGTTCATAGAGTTTTTCTTCAAAAAAGCGAGGGTTGTTGAGGTTGCTGCTTATGGCCAATTCAAAGTAAGGGATATAAAATTCGGGCGGTATTTCTTTGATGCAGCCAAAATCAATGACAATCAGTTCGTGAGTAGCAGATACCAGGAAGTTGCCGGGGTGGGGGTCTGCATGGAGTCTTTTGAGTACGTGCATCTGGTACATATAAAAATCCCATAAGGTCTGTCCCAAAGCATGCAAGCATTCCGGCTCATTGTTGGTGCGTTGTACAAATTCAGAAAAATGTACGCCTTCCATCCAGTCCATTGTAAGAACCTTGTCGCAGGAGTACTCAGGATAGTAACCGGGGAAACGAAGGCCGGGTAATTCCCGGCAATCATGCGCGAACTGTTTGCTGCGCTCTAATTCGAGAAGATAGTCTGTTTCTTCAAGCAGCTTTTGTTCCACTTCTTCGAAATATTTTGCAGAGCCTTCTTTTTTTATGTGGAACATCTTCATGGCAATGGGTTTTACAATGGCCAGGTCAGACGAGATGCTTTCCCGCACGCCCGGATACTGTATCTTCACTGCGAGCCGGCGGCCATTCTTCTCGGCCTGATGCACCTGTCCGATGCTGGCAGCATTTATGGCTTCCACAGAAAATGTATCAAACAGCGCCTCCGGATTTTTACCGAAATATTTACGGAATGTTTTCTTTATAAGGGCGCCTGAAAGCGGCGGCACAGAGAACTGCGACAAAGAAAATGTTTCAACGTAGGCCTGGGGCATGATGTTTTTCTCCATGCTGAGCATCTGCGCTATTTTCAATGCAGAGCCCTTAAGTGTTTTCAGGCTGTCGTAAATATCGAGTGCGTTGTTTTTGTGCAGTTGCTCTTTTGCTATTTCTTCATCTTCGAGAGATATCCTGCTGCCGTAATATTGCAGGTAATTGATACCAACTTTAGCGCCGGCTTTTAATAAGTTGCCTACCCTTTCTATTTTTCTTTTCGGTATCTTATCTAGTGTTTTCATATCGTTCTCCTGGCTGGTGTTGCTCGTTAAATGGCAGGAACTTTTTCAGACCAAAGAAATTTTCCCAGGTCGAAGAATTTACCCAGTATAGCAGTATTGATGATTTCAAAACCAAGTTCTATGGATTTTTCTATGTACATGTCTGTCTTCTCAAAGCCGGGTGACCGATCATCTTTCCAGAATTGCAAGACCGACAGGAAGTGCGCCCATATGAGCTCTGCTCTTGTTTTTTCGCTTACCTGTTTGAGTTTTCCGGGCGCGTTGGCAATGAGCCCCTGCTCCTTGAATCCAACCGACTGAATATAAGTATTGAATTGACGGTGTAAAGGTCGCAGTTGCTGCAGTTTATTGGTCAGGGGAGCGCGGAGCAGGTGTAACACCAGGGAGCGGTTCAGTGTCAGGTTTTCGAAGAATACAAAGTAAAAGTGAAGTAGTTTTTCTTTCGGGCTCATGGCGTCGTAGCCATCGGTTTGGATTACCAGTTCAAGGGATTGCTGGAAGAAGTACACCAGGTACTCACTTTCCAGTGACTCAAAACTGGTAAAATAGCGATAAAAATGGTCTTCGCTGATCCCCAGCTTTTTTGTGAACTGATAAACATTTACCGGTGGTTTGCCCTCTGTTAACAAATGATCGCTGTAGTGCCCCATCAGCTCTTTTTTGTCAATTGTTTTCTTTTTCATAGCGCATTTTTTTAATGGCGCTCAGGTGAATTTTCCGGAAGCCGGGATAAACCTTTCGGGTGATGAACCTGCGGAAAGGTTGGGTGCGCCTTTTTTGATGATTATTTTCACTTGTAAAATTAGACAGAAATAACATTATGGCCAAAATAAACTAATTTAGTACAATTTATTTTTGATTTAAATTAGACAAAGGCACCCCGGGGATTAATGATTGGGTTGTACCAGCGCATGATTCAACATGGGAGACTACATAAATTATATAAAATGTCTAAGAATTAGCTAAATTTGTTAGACCATTTGCAAAGAGCCAACAACTCTGTTCTGCAATCAAATAATGGTTCAATCACATTTATGAAATCTTATTTAGTCGTTGGAGGTTCTTCCGGCATAGGCAAGCAGATCGCAGAGATGCTCTACATGGAAGGGCATCGGGTCTTCGCCACTTACTGCCGCAATAAAAAAGAAAATACGGATCGTTTATCCTACCATTACCTGGATGTTACTTCCGATGAGGTTGATTTTGCTTTTCTTCCCGCCAGGCTGGATGGCGTGGTATATTGTCCCGGTAGCCTGAGACTGAGGCCATTCAACCGTACAGCGCTGGCCGACTATGAGGCAGACTATCGTTTGCAGGTAGTGGGTGCCTTGAAAATATTACAGCATGTGGTTCCCCTGATGAAAGAGAGCGGGAGAGGGTCGGTGGTATTGTTCTCCAGCGTGGCTGCCGGCAGGGGTTTTCCCTTTCATGCAAGTGTTGCAGCCTGCAAAGGAGCCATTGAAGGGTTAACGAAGGCATTGGCGGCAGAGCTGGCACCTGTGATCAGGGTTAACTGTGTAGCCCCGTCGCTCACCAACACCCCGCTTACGGCAGGCTTGTTGAATTCAGAGGAAAAATTGAGGCAGCATTCGGGCAGACATCCGCTTCAACGTGTGGGCGAAGCGCAGGATATAGCGGCGGCGGCTATGTTTCTACTGGGCGATCATGCCGGTTGGATCACTGCCCAAACCATGCATGTTGACGGAGGCTTATCGGCTATTGCGCTTCCCTGATTACATGGCAGCATCTTAAAAAAGACATACTGCCTGAAAGCGTTAATTCTGCTGTTCTCTGCGTTACCAGGGAATTACTTTCCCATCCCTGAAAAACTGACCGGTGGGCCCGTCAGCCGGCAATGAGGCAGCCCACACGATGCCGGCAGCTCCCTCGCTGACAGGCCTGGCTCCCCAATTTTCGGTACCGGGGTAGGTGGCCACAAAACCCGGACAAACCGAATTTATTTTGATGCCGTCTGCAGTGAATTCACGGGCGCATTTTATCGTAAGCCCATTGAGTGCCAGCTTGGAAATTCCATAAGCAGGTACGCCGCCGGGATTGACTGCCATCCCAAAAACTTCATCTGAGAAAGATCCGGCGCCGCTTGACACATTTACAATACGGGGGTTTGGACTCTTGATGAGTAAGGGCTTAAAAGCTTTGATCATACGCCAGGTTCCCATCAGGTTGGTATCGAGTGCATTTGCTACATATTCCATATCTGTACCCAGTACCGTTCCTCCCTGGTCATAATAGCCTCCTGCATTGTTCACAAGCACATCAAGCCTTCCAAAATCCAGCTCCACCTGCCGGGCAGCTTCTGCAATGCTTTGCTCGTTGCGGACGTCGATGGCAAGCGCTTTCAGACCATGTGGCGCAGCCAGTTGCCTGGCTGTTTCCAGGCCCCTGGCCGTAATAATTACTTCAAAGCCTTTATTCTTTAACTGTTTTGCCGTTTCCAGGCCAAGGCCCTGTTGCCTGCTGACGCCTGTGATGAGTGCAAGTTCCATGAATGATATTTTTATATTGATTGATTAATTGGGGGTAAGCCGGATAGTGCTTAAATGGGTATTATTTTTGTCTAAATTTATAATAAATTAGATAGACAATAAAATTTAAAGAGTCCGGCATGCCGCTGAAAGATAGAAAGCCCCTGCCTCAGAAGTTATGTGTCGTTTGCAGGCGTCCTTTTTCCTGGCGGAAAAAATGGCAGCATAACTGGACTGAGGTCAAATATTGCAGTGATGCGTGCCGTAAGTTCAGAGGTAAAAAGAGCTTATAAAAAAGTAAACAGATCGCCGGGTTCTTTTAACCAATGTATATGATCACTGACAGGTGTTGTATTGGAGTTAAGGGTACTGCAGATGAGCAATTGACAATGCTGTTTGTGCGCTATTTTTCCAAGATGTTCCGCGTGCTGCAGGGCATCTGTTACAGATGTCAGAAAGGTCAGCATGTGCGTAACGCGGCCATGCTGCGAGGCAAAGTCGAGGCTATCATAAGGCAAATCGCGTCCGAGATAAATGGTAGATAACCCCTTGCTTCTGATGATATAATCGCTCAGTAAAAGTCCGATCTCGTGCATTTCTCCGGGTGGCAGGAACAGCAGGAAACGTTTGGATAGATCACTTGCGCATGGAAGGGCGTCCAGGGCGGACTGGATTTTTCGTTGCAGGAGATTGCTGGCAAAATGCTCTTGCGCAGGGGTGGTGTTACTGGTAGTCCATAGTACGCCCGTTTTGCGCAGGAAGGGGTAAATAAGTTGCAACATAGCCTCATACAGTCCGAATTTGATGATCATCGAAGAGATGATTTTATCGAACGTATTTTCATCAAAAGACAACATAGCAGCTACCATATTGTTGATGTGCGCCTGCATGGGTGCGTCAATCTGCGCCTCAGTGGCTTTCAGAACAAGACTTTGCAGTTCTTCTTCAGGCAATGCTATCAGCCTGGAAGCTTTATGTCCCAGTGGCAGAAGGGTAGCAATATTGAGCAGGCGGCGTAGCTGGGTACCATCATAATAGCGTATATTGGTTACCGTACGGTGTGGCAGAAGGGCACGGTAGCGTTTCTCCCACGCTCTCAGACTGTAAGCGCTGATGCCGGTTAAGTATTCAACCTCTTTGATGGAGTAATGTTCTGTAACGCTCATACGGCACTAAAGTAAGACAAAATTATTTTTTAACGGCTTATTATTTTTTTATGACTAACTTTTTTATTTTTTAGTTAGACAAAATAGAACTAGTTTTATGCTTCAATATTACACAAAACATCATGCAAATTCAGTATCAAAGAGCTTTAGCTTGTCAAATGGCGTCCGTTTCCGGTGAAGAAGATCATTTTTCCAGCGGGTCTCAAACGCCGTTACGTCCGGATGCATTTGTCATGAGTGCAGAGGAAAAAGTGCACGATATCGCTTATCATTTCAGATCTATCATGCATACGTTGGGATTGGACCTGAGTGATGACAGCCTGAAGGATACTCCCATGCGTGTAGCTAAGATGTATGTGCGGGAGCTGTTTTCCGGGCTCGATCCGGTAAATAAGCCGGCCATCTCGCTGTTCGACAATAGCTATGGTTACGGTCAACTCCTGCTCGAAAAAAATATTCCTTTTGTCAGTCAATGCGAGCATCATTTTGTGCCGATTCGCGGCAAGGCACATGTTGCCTATTTCGCCGGCGATAAGGTCATTGGTTTATCCAAGCTCAACAGGATCGTAGATTATTTTGCCAGGCGTCCGCAGGTGCAGGAGCGTTTAACAGTACAGATTGGGCAGGAGTTGCAACAGGTGCTCTCCACCGAGGATGTAGCTGTTATTATTGATGCCGAGCATATGTGTGTTTCCATGCGGGGTATCAGACAGGACGGGTGCAGCACCGTTAGCTCTTTTTATGGAGGACGTTTTAACAACGCATCTGTAAAAAATGAATTGCTGCTGCAGTTGAAATGATCCTGCTATTGTCTTAGCCCCCTAAAAGGCTTGACTAAAATTGAAAAATAATTTAGTCACAATAAATTTAGGAACCATTTCAAAAGCAAGAAGTAGCTCTAAGACAGTTCATTTTGCTTTACTGCTAATGGCTTCGGTAGAAAAAGAATGCATATCCTAAAACACTTGCCAGTACAACCAACCCAAGTAGTGCCAACTTCTGCACCAAGTACTTCTTTTTTTCTTCCGTTGAATCAATCCCTTTATAATAAAAATAACTCGTGGCAACTGAAAAGAATAGTAGTAAGGCTGCTATTATGCTCATCCAAAATATAGATTTGACCATAAGTATTGTAAATACCCAAATCGCAATGAGTATATAACTTACTATAGTTTTTTTATGTTTTGTTGCAGTTATCATATACGCTTTTTAAAAGTAAATTAAAGAGATTGCTTATTGTGCAAAACACATCATACTGTAGGACAGCCACTTTTACATGCAGATAAACCTGCCCAAGCACCTGCCATGCAAATTAGAGCGCCAAAACCTGTTTCTACTAAAAGAGCACATACACCAGCACTAATATAATATTGATTTTGACAAGAAGTTATACAAGGGTCACTGACAAGATTTGTGGCAACCCTCTTGTCACCAATTGTCTGGTCCTGATTACTTATCACCAACTGTATGGCATTAGCAATTATATTTGTCTTTTTGTCTTGCGAAATTTTTGATAATTCAGGAAAAGTAGATACGATTTTTCTTGAAAGTAAGAAATTTTTATTGATTAATGCGTAAATATCATCTCCGTTAGCAAATTGAGAATTTACTACTTCTTTTATCGATTTTAAATCATCTTTTTGAATTCGAGAAAGTTGTGTGAAAAAATCGCTGTTTAGGGGATCTTTTTTATGCATAAATGAATTCGGATAGGCACTTGCTAAGGCTAATTCTTTAAGTGTTGATAGATTTGCAACAAATGCTTTAAAATCGTCTAATTGAGAAAGGTCCGTTGTAAGTTTGTTTTCAGAAGTTGGTAAATAATTTTTTTCTTCCTTAGCATCTTTTTTGCAACTTATAATAGTCGTTACTGAAATAATTAAAATTGTAACGAGAGCACAAAAAATAGTTTTAATTGGCGAGCTTAACTTTATTGAAGGAACAAATTAAAATTATAAACTTATTTTCGAAATATTTCACGGTTTTTTTCGGTGTTTTCACCCAATTTGCTTCGGTGTTTTACACATTATTTCATAGGCCCATTTATTTAACTTGTTTTCAATCAACCAGATATACCAATCATTATTGTGAGCGAATAGGTCACTGAAAAGTAGGCGTTTTTGGGAAGTAAACAGCTTTGTGAAATAATGGAACTTTTTTCCTCGGTCTTGGTAACAGAGCATAATCGGGTGAAGTTTTCGCTTGTTCGCAATGATAAGGCTTCAATATGAACTCGAGAACTCTCCGGCCAACTGGCGGAACTGTTCTGTACATGAAGTCGAGAACCCCGGCCAACTCGCGGAGCTGATCTGTACATGAAGCCGAGAAACCCGGCCAACTCGCGGAACTGATCTGTATATGAAGCCGAGAACCCCGGCCAACTGGCGGAACTGTTCTGTACATGAAGCCGAGAAACCCGGCCAACTCGCGGAGCTGATCTGTACATGAAGCCGAGAAACCCGGCAACTCGCGGAGCTGATCTGTACATGAAGCCGAGAAACCCGGCAACTCGCGGAACTGATCTGTATATGAAGCCGAGAAACTCGGCTAACTCGTGGAACTGATCCGTACATGGGGCCGAGAAACTCGGCCAACTCGCAGGACTGTTCAGTATATGAAGCCGGGAACCCCGGCCAACTCGCGGAACTGATCTGTACATGAAGCCGGGAAACCCGGCCAACTCGCGGAGCTGGTCTGCACATGAAGCCGGGAAACCCGGCCAACTCACGGGAGCCCCTTGTATAATGAGTATAAGTTTAGTGCTAAGTGAGTAGAGTACCCTATTTTTGAAGTGAACGCTTCCTGCAGCCTGACGAAATAATGCATATACTCATTATTATACTTTTTATTGCCATCCTGATCGTGCTTATTACAGTAGGCAAAATCAATACATTCCTGTCTTTTTTAGTGGTGTCTATAGCAGCGGGGATCGCCCTCGGAATTCCGTTGGATAAATTAGGCAATTCCGTTAAAACAGGCATTGGAGATACTGCCGGGTCGTTAACGGTGATCATTGTACTGGGAGCCATGCTGGGTAAACTGGTAGCTGAAAGCGGCGCTGCGAAAAAGATCGCCTCTGTATTGGTAACGGCTTTTGGTGCAAAACATATCCAATGGGCATTGATGATCACCGGGTTTATTGTGGGCATCCCGTTATACTACGGCGTTGGATTCATATTGCTGGTGCCGCTTATTTTTTCTATCGTTTATCAATACAAATTACCCGCTGTGTACATTGGGTTGCCCATGCTGGCGGCCTTATCTGTTACGCACGGCTTTTTGCCACCTCATCCGTCGCCTGTTGCATTGGCTTCGTTATTCAACGCAGATGTGGGGCTTACCCTGGTGTATGGTTTGTTGGTAGCAATACCTGCTATCATTATGGCCGGACCTGTCTTTGCCAGTACACTGAAGAAAATCGATACCGAACCGCTGGAGTTGTTCCAGCAGCACGAAAAAGATGTGTACCAGGAACCTGGCATTGGAAACAGTTTCTTTGCCACTTTACTGCCGGTATTCCTTTTGATATTGCTTACCATCATACAACACAGTGCCAGTAAAGCTTTTTCGGGAAGTTCGCTTTTTGCTTTCATCAGTGATCCATCTGTGGTGATGATCGTTTCATTGGCTGCGGCTACTTATACGATCGGGATAAGGCAAGGCATGAGCATGAAACATGTGATGGACATCTATGCCAATGCAGTGAAAGACATCGCCATGATCTTGCTGATCATTGCGGGATCCGGTATCTTAAAACAGGTGATGACCGATAGTGGTGTAAGTGCCGAGCTGGCTGCTGCTTTACAAAAACTACCGGTACATCCATTGGTGCTGGGTTGGTTGATTGCGGCGCTGATACGCGCCTGTGTTGGCTCTGCAACGGTTGCGGCATTAACAGCGGCGGGCGTGATCTTGCCACTGATGATGCAATCGCATATCAACCCCAACCTGATGGTACTGTCGGTAGGCGCCGGCAGCCTCATGTTCTCGCATGTGAATGATGCGGGCTTTTGGATGTTCAAAGAATATTTCGGTCTCTCAGTAAAAGATACCTTGCGTTCGTGGTCTATCATGGAAATGATTGTTTCTGTAGTTGGACTAACAGGCGTATTGGTATTGAACCTATTCATAAAATAAAACCTCATTGATATGACAACCATTAATGCAGATGAAAAATTAAAAGAGCTAAACCTCACGCTGCCTCCTGCACCGTCGCCGCTGGGTGTGTACAAACCCTGCCTGGTTGATGGCAAATATTTGTACCTGTCTGGCCACGGCCCTGTTCAAAATGACAAATCACTGATCATTGGCCGCGTCGGCGCCGATATGGATATGGAGGCCGGTAAACTGGCCGCACGCCAGGTAGGGTTAACCATGCTGGCTACTATTCAAGCGCAACTGGGCAGCTTAAATAAAATAAAGCGTGTGATCAAAGTATTGGGCATGGTCAATTGCACACCCGATTTTAAACGGCACCCTTATGTGATCAATGGCTGTAGCGAACTGTTCGCTTCGATCTGGGGTGAAGAAAATGGAGTAGGAGTCAGAAGCGCGGTTGGATTTGGTTCTTTGCCGGATAACATACCTGTTGAGATCGAGGCTTTGTTTGAATTAGTATAAACCATTGTTACTTCTTTTAAAACCTCACAAATGTATAATCGTTACCTGGCAGATGTAACAGGGATAGATTCTCCCGCATTGCTGGTATATCCGGATATCGTAAGGGATAATATTCGCGTTGCCAAAGAAATGATTGGTGATGTTAATCGGTTGCGCCCGCATGTTAAAACCAATAAAACAGCGGAAGTAAATCAATTAATGTTGGATGCAGGTATTACCAAATTCAAATGTGCCACCATTGCGGAAGCTGAAATGTTGGGCAATCTGCACGCACCCGATGTATTGCTGGCATATCAACCGATCGGCCCCAAAATAACGCGATTGATAGCGCTTTCAAAAGCCTATCCGGCTACAATATTCTCCTGCCTGATTGATAACCAGGCCAGCGCCGTGGAGTTATCCCGTGCAGCACAGGAAAATAATATTATCATCAGGGTATTCATCGATTTAAATACGGGCATGAACCGTACGGGTATTCAGCCGCAAGAAGCAGCGGGCCTGATCAAATATGCGAAGGAGTTGAAAGGTATACAAATAGTGGGCTTGCATGCTTACGATGGGCATATTCGTGATACCGACCTGGCAACCCGGCAAATGAAAAGTGACGCAGCTTTTGCACTGGTACAAACGCTGAAAGAACAGGTTAATCCGTTGTTCGATCATCCGCTCACCATTGTTGCAGGCGGCTCGCCTACTTATCCAACACATGTCAAAAGGAGTGGAGTAGAGTGCAGTCCCGGTACATTTATATTTTGGGATTGGAATTATAAACACCATGCACCGGAACAACCCTTTGAATATGGCGCTATCCTGATCACAAGAGTAGTGTCTGTGATTGATGCTGTTACCGTTTGTGTTGATCTCGGACATAAATCCGTTGCCGCAGAAAATCCCTTGCCGCGTGTACATTTTCTGAATGCGCCGGAAGCAACACCTGTAGGCCAAAGCGAGGAACACCTAGTGTTGCGGGTGCCGGACAGCGCACAATATTCCATCGGCACTGTATTGTACGGTGTTCCTGTTCATATATGTCCAACGGTGGCTTTATATGAAAGAGTGCATGTGATAGAAGATGGGAAAAAAGTGGGTGAGTGGAAAGTAATAGCCCGCGACCGATTTATTCATTACTGAAAATTGCCGTATGCCCAACAAAAAAATACGATTGATCATAGATGCGCACCTGGATCTAAGTATGAATGCACTCGAATGGAATCGTGACCTGCGTTTGCCGGTAGCGGCCATCAACCAGCGGGAAAAAGGAATGACCGATAAGCCCGACAGAGCGAAAGCAACGGTGTCATTACCTGCATTGCGGGAAGGAAATATCGGATTAGTGGTGGCAACACAGATCGCGCGTTATGTAACCGAAGATAATCCTTTGCCCGGCTGGCATTCACCCGAGCAGGCATGGGCGCAAACACAGGGACAGCTTGCGTGGTACAAAGCGATGGAAGATGCCGGAGAAATGGTGATGATCAAAAACAAAACTGCGCTCGATGAACATGTTGCTTTATGGCTCAACGATGACCCCAATGATCAAAAACCTGTTGGATATATTTTAAGCCTGGAAGGAGCAGATTCCATCATTACACCGGCTTATCTTAAAAGAGCTTACAGCATGGGTTTGAGGGCTATAGGGCCGGCTCATTACGGCCCAGGTCGCTATGCCAACGGAACAGATGCCACCGGGAAACTTTCGACAGCAGGGAAAGAGTTGCTGAAAGAAATGGATCGCCTGCAGATGATACTGGATGCAACGCATCTTTGCGATGATGCATTCTGGGATGCATTATCAATCTATCAGGGACCGGTTTGGGCGAGCCATAACAATTGCCGTGCGTTGGTGAACCATAACCGGCAGTTCAGTGATGAAATGATCAATACACTGGTAGAAAGAAAAGCAGTCATCGGTGTGGCGCTGGATGCCTGGATGATGGTTCCTGGCTGGGTACGTGGCCAATCAACACCAGAAGGCATGCATTGCAATATGGCAAAAATGATAGATCATATCGACCATATTTGTCAGCTTGCAGGTAATACCGCACATGTTGCAATTGGTACGGACCTGGATGGTGCATTTGGAAAGGAGCAATGTCCTTATGACCTCGAAACGATCGCTGATCTGCAAAAGATACCGGCGCTCTTACTACAAAAGGGATACCATCAAACGGATATCGACAATATCATGCATAATAACTGGGTGCAATTTTTACGCAATGCATGGTCATGATGCAGGCTAATGCAATGCCAGTTTCATCATGATATCTGTTTGCTCGTCATTGCCTAACCTGAAAATATGTTTATCGAACGGCACCAATCCATTTTTCTTATAGAAATTGATGGCCTTTGTATTTTCTTCCCAAACGCCCAGCCACAAATAATGAGCATTGCGTTCCCGGGCAACCTGCAGCGCATGTTTAAATAACAGTTGACCAACCTGTTTTCCCTGGTATGCTTTCAATACATAGATCCGTTCAATTTCGACAGCGTTGTTGTCTTTCTTTTCTGTTTGTGCCTGACCAAAATTGATCTTTAAGTAACCCAAGACGTTCATGGTATCAGTAGCAAAATAAAACGCCGAATGATCGTTATTTATTTCTTCTTTCAGTTTGTCATAATTGAATGCGCTATCCAGGTATATCTGCATGTCTTCTTCGGTATTCACTTCCTGAAATGTTTCCCTAAATGTTTGTGTACTGATGCTTTGCAGTGCTTCTACGTCGCTTATGGTTACTTTTCTAATCTCGATTGTATTCATGTTTATATTTGAAAATTTATTAATATTATAGCAATAGCGACATAAAATTACCCATTGTTCGTGCATAGATTTAATACCGTTTCATATTATCAACTTAATTTATTTCAATAACAAGATCATAACAGGTATATTTGGTTCTACTACAATTATGAATCATCTGGTTGGAGATTTTATTTTGTTTGCCTCCTTATTCGGGATACTCTTGTCGCTTTTGCTTTTGTGCTACATCAACAAGCATTCCAGCAAGAGCAATATCTACCTTGCCATTTTCTTTTTTCTGAATTCCGTTTATGGTCTTAGTGCTTATATACTGGCTCACTCCGGATCGGCCATGCTGTTGGCTCCATTATATGGAACCATAGCGCCTTTGCTCTTTTTACTGGGACCCGCCGGCTTTTTTTATGTAAGAAGTGTATTGAGAGACGATCCGCGGTTGAGTAAATGGGATATGCTTCATTTTGTCCCGTTCCTTGTTCAACTGGTGAATGCGCTGCCTTATATTTTCACACCCTATGCGTATAAAGTGCAAAATGTAACCCAACTGGCCAACGATATCGGCCTTATTCCGTATGTAAAAACAGGATGGTTCATTACACCTATGGTGAATTATTTACTCCGGCCGGGACATATATTTATTTATGCAGTAGGGCAGAGTATTGTATTGTATAAATGGATGCGGAAAGATGAAGTTTTGATGAAATTGAAGGAGGTCGTGATCCAGTGGTTATACCTGTTTACAGTTGTTTGCCTGATCCTGTTCGGGGGCTTTTTTACAGTAACAGTTTGGACTTATACTATGGAAGACAAATATGCAGCAATACACCTGGGGCGCCCTTTAATGAAGATCAGTTTCGTTCCATTTATTTTATTGAACGGGTTGATTTTTCTTTTCCCTAAGATACTGTACGGTTTGCCCGGGCGGCGTGCTTCCACGCACTGACTTTAATTCGCTGGTTTATGCCGATAAGGACCCATTCCACTCGCGGTAAAACTGCTCGAGGAAATTTTCCATGAACCGGTGCCTTTCCAGGGCCATGCCCTTGCCTGTTTCTGTATGCATGCGGTCTTTCAGCAGCAGCAGCTTTTCATAGAAATGGTTGATGGTAGGGGCATTGGTTTTTTTATACGCTTCACGGCTCATGTTGAGATCGGGCGGAATAGCAGGGTTATAAATTTCCCTGTTCTTAAAACCTCCGTAATGAAATGCACGTGCAATGCCGATGGCTCCTAAGGCATCGAGGCGGTCGGCATCCCGCACCACGGCTAGTTCGGGTGAATGAAAAGCCGCTTCGAAATGGCCGCCTTTGAATGAAATATGTGCGATGATGTTTTTGACATGATCGATCACTTCAACCGGTACCTGTAACAATTCCAGGAACTGGCCCGCTTTTCGCGGCCCAATACTTTCATCACCGCCGTGGAACTTGGCATCCGCAATATCGTGCAGCAGGGCGCCCAGTTCCACTACCAGCTGATCCACCGATTCGGTTTGGGCAATGCGCCTGGTATTGTTCCATACCCTTTCTATATGGAACCAATCGTGCCCGCCTTCTGCACCTTCCAACTCCTTTTTCACATAGGCAGCTGTTGCTGCAATGATCTCCTGGTTGTTCATGCTGCAATAGTAAGGCTTAATTGGATGCCGGTAACATTGAGCCATTGAGTTATTGTGCCATTTGCACATTAATTTTAGTATGAATCCTTATCTTTCAGCCTACATTCCCAAATCGTAACAATCAAACCTTCGATCGCCCCAATGAAAACATTACAAAGTCTGGACTACCTGGTCTTTCTCTTTTATTTCCTGGTAGTGGCCTCTTATGGCTTCTGGGTCTACCGGAAAAAGAAATCAGCGCAAACCAGTTCAAAAGATTATTTCCTTGCCGAAGGATCGCTCACATGGTGGGCCATCGGTGCTTCACTCATCGCTTCCAATATATCTGCCGAGCAGATGATTGGTATGAGCGGCTCGGGTTTTAAAATGGGACTGGCCATCGCTTCCTACGAATGGATGGCGGCGGCTACTTTATTGATTGTGGCTGTATTCTTCATGCCCATCTACCTGAAGAATAAGATCTATACCATGCCGCAATTCCTTAACCAGCGCTACAATTCAACTGTAGCCATGATCATGGCCATTTTCTGGTTGTTATTGTATGTGGTGGTGAACCTCACTTCTATTTTGTACCTCGGTGCCCTGGCCATCAGCAGTATCTCGGGCATCAGTATTACTGCCTGTATGATTGGACTGGCCATTTTTGCCGTAATCATTACACTGGGCGGTATGAAAGTGATCGGTTATACCGATGTGATCCAGGTATTCTTCCTGGTACTGGGCGGATTGGTAACCACCTATCTTGCCCTGAACCTGGTATCTGAAAAATTCGGTGATACAGGTATTGTAAAAGGCTTTCATCACTTGTTGAATTCGGCCGATGATCATTTTCACATGATCCTCAAAAAAGACAATCCCAACTACCTCGATCTGCCGGGACTCACGGTACTGGTAGGAGGTATGTGGATTGCCAACCTGAACTATTGGGGATGTAACCAGTACATTACACAAAGAGCGCTGGGTGCATCGCTTCCTACGGCAAGGGGTGGGTTGCTTTTTGCCGCCTTCCTGAAACTGCTCATGCCGGTGATCGTTTGTTTGCCGGGTATTGCCGCATTCGTACTGCACCAGAAAGGCAGCTTCCAAACAGAAATGATGCAAGGTGGGGAACTCAATCCTGATAAGGCATATCCCGTGTTGTTGAACCTGCTGCCTGCCGGACTCAAAGGATTGTCCTTCGCAGCATTGACCGCTGCCGTGGTGGCTTCCCTGGCGGGTAAGGCCAACAGTATTTCCACCATCTTTACCCTCGACATTTACAAGAAAGTGATCAATAAAGAGGCCGATGAGAAGAAAATGGTATGGATAGGAAAAGCTACCATTATCATTGCCATGATCCTGGCGTTGATCATTGCCCCCATGCTGGGCATTGATAAAAAAGGAGGGTTTCAGTTCATCCAGGAATATACCGGATTTGTATCGCCGGGTATTTTTGCCATGTTCTTCCTGGGCTTTTTTTGGAAAAAGACAAGCTCCAATGCCGCTTTGTTTGCTACAGTTGGCGGTTTCGGACTCTCGATCCTTTTCAAGAAGCTGCCTGGTTTCATGGACCTTTCTTTCCTCGCTTCCTCCGGCTTTTCCAAAGCCAATGCCGATGGGGTTTATGAGATACCATTCCTCGACAGGATGGGCATTGTATTCCTGTTCTGTGTTATCGGTATGTATATCATCAGCATGATCGACCGGAGAAGAGGAGTAGAAATGAAGGGACTGGAAATAGATACCAAAATGTTTGGTATGAATAAAAGTTTTGCTGCCGGCGCCCTGATCGTTTGCGGGTTACTGGTTGCCCTGTATACTTTATTCTGGTAAATTTTAATTAACCGTCATCCTGAGCGAGCGAAGCGAGTCGAAGGACCTGTTGAACATTCAGGCAGATCCCTCGGCTGCGCTCGGGATGACGGTTAAATAAACTCGGGATGACGTCTTTTTAATAAGTGTACACGTATTCAATACTGCCTGCCTTCTTCTGATTTTTGTCAAAACAGTTCTCTTTCTGTTTCAGGCCCTTTTCGTTATAAGTATATTTCCAGGTATAATAATTATTGTTGCCCAGTAATACCTGCGTCATCTGGCTGAGACGGCCGGTATGATCGTATTCGAATAAAAAATCGGGCAATAATTTTTTCAGTTTGCTGTTGTACCGGACAATATCGGTGAGCTCATTCTTCGCATTGTAATAGTAATAATAGACTTCGGGTGCTGACCCTTTTCTTTTCCAGTGCTCTTCTGCTATATTGCCCTGCTCATCCCGCACAAAACTCACGAAAGTGCTGTCTGTCTTGCTTTTTACACGCAACATAGAAGCGGGCTGTCCTTTTTCATCGTATACCCATTCATGCGTTTCGACACTGGTATATTTCATGGAAGTGTCGGATGTGGTGAGGGTTATTTTGATCAACCGCCCATTATCGTCGTATTGGTAATCGGTTTTGTTTTCAATCCGGTTACCGCTTGCTACTGCTTTTTTCAGCCGGCCCAGCTCATAAGTATTAACAGTAACGCTCTTTTTCCCGCTGATGGAAGCATCGGTGATGGTGATCTTTTTGCCGTCCAGGCTGATCTCCTGCTCCAGGGAAAAGCCTTCGGTCGGCTGGTCGTCGGCGTCATAGCTCACCACTTTGAAGGTTTTAACTTTATTATTGCGGAGGACCTTGTATTGAGCTGCGCCTTGCTGTATCGAAACGAGGTCGTTGTAATAGTACTGTGCGAAACAGCCGGTATGGATCAAAACCAATAATGCCAGTAGCTGGAGCCCTTTCATCTGCCGATATTTTTTCCAAATGTACAGTGACAGTTATCAACATTCAAAAAAAGGAAAACGGGTGGGGCCTTGCAACTCTCAATTAGTTCTGTATTTTTAGTTAAACATTAACAAGTGTCGCATTTCCCTGAACGAAACGAAAAAGTTTGCCTGAACTGTGGCAGCCTGCTGCATGGCCGGTATTGCCATGAATGCGGACAGGAGAATATTGAGCCCCAAGAAAGTTTCTGGCACCTGACCACGCATTTTATATACGATCTCACGCATTTTGATGGTAAGTTCTTCAGCACACTGAAGTTCCTGCTGTTCCGGCCGGGATTTTTGTCGAGAGAATATTTCAAGGGGCGGCGCTCCGGGTACCTGCACCCGGTGAAGATGTATGTGTTTACCTCGGCTTTCTTTTTCCTCATTTTTTTCAGCTTTTATGGACGACACACTAGGTTCACTTACAATGAATCGAAGAAGCATACGGCTGATTCGATAAGCGGCAGTTTAAAATCTGAAGTGGAAAAGAAAAGCGATAAGGCTGATAATGCGAAAGTTTATTCTAGCAAACAATATGATTCAGCACAGAATACCCTTCCTGAAACAAAAAGAGATGGTCGGATCGAGCGGGCAGTAACCCATCGGGCACTTGGTTTTTACGACAAATACCGCCAGGATCCTAAAGGCGTTATAGAGGCAATGGTGGAGAAGTTCACCCATTTGTTCCCGCAAATGCTGTTTGTATCACTTCCTCTTTTCTCGCTGGCACTATCTTTATTATACATAAGACGCAAACAATTCTATTATGTGAACCATGTGGTATATACCCTTCACCTGTATTGTGCTATTTTCATCATGATACTGGTTTCACTGCTGCTGGGCAGTTTTTTCAGTCTTTTTCATTGGGATGCGAACAAACTGCTGTCTGATATGTTCTCATTGCTCATCCTGTTTTATGGATACAAGGCAATGCGCGGGTTTTACGGGCAATCGCCGAAGAAAACATTCTTCAAATATTTTCTGTCTTTATTGCTTGGATTGGTGGTCATGCTATTCGTATTTATGATCTTTGGTACCTTTTCAGCGTTTACGATTTAATTTAGTGTTATGGAAGAAACAGCAAATAGCTTCATGCGGCTGGTGAAGATCATGGATGAATTGCGGGAGCAATGCCCCTGGGACAGAAAACAGACCATTCATACCCTGCGTCACATGACCATTGAGGAAACCTATGAACTGGCCGATGCCATCACCGATGAGAACTGGCCGGGAATCAAAGAGGAGCTGGGAGATATCATGCTGCACCTGTTGTTTTATGCTAAAATAGGCACAGAGCAAAATCGCTTTACATTATCAGAAGCCATCAACAGCGTATGTGAAAAATTGATCCATCGCCACCCGCATATTTATGGAGATGTACAGGTAAAAGATGAAGAAGACGTAAAAAGGAACTGGGAGCAATTGAAACTGCAGGAACGGAACGAACAGGGCGAGCTCAAGAAATCGGTGCTGAGCGGGGTACCACGTTCGCTGCCCTCAGTGGTTAAAGCCGTTCGCATCCAGGAGAAAGCCAAACAGGTGGGTTTTGAATGGGAGAACAAAGCAGATGTGTGGAAGAAAGTGGAGGAAGAGTCGAACGAGTTGCAGGAAGCGGTTCAACAAAACGAGCAGGACCGGATAGAAGAGGAGTTTGGCGACCTGCTTTTCAGCCTGGTAAATTATGCACGGTTTTTGCATATCGATCCCGAAGCCGCACTGGAAAAGACCAATAAGAAGTTTATCCGGCGTTTTCAGCAGATGGAAGCCATCGCAGCGGAACAAGGTAAGCACCTCGCCGGTTTGTCGCTCGCCGAAATGGACGCCATCTGGAATGAAGTCAAAAAACAAAAGCACCATTGTTGATCCGTACACTGAAAAAAGCTATATACAGGCATGGATACCTGATCATTACAGCCGCCTGGCTGTATACCATCTCTTTTATTTTCATCAATTACTGGAACTACAATGCTTCACCCCAAAAAGTAAAGCACCGGCTGGAAGAGTCGCTGGCAAAGCAGGAAACCAGGCTGGATGAGCTGTTGTCGGAGAAAAGCCTGCTGACTAAACTCGTAAAGGATTCTGCAGATGAACAATCGAAACAGAAGATCAGGCAGGAAAGCTTCGGGCTTTTTTTGTACCTGACAGATGGAAGCGGCACACCGGCGATGCATTATTGGAATACCAATCGCATGTATGTGAACTCCGAGGACCTGCACCAGCCCGATGGAAATTATTTTTCAGTGAAGCAGAATGGCGACTTTGAATTGATCAAACGCACCGTTCAATTGAAGGGGCAGAAGCTCACGGTTTTGGGGCTGGTACCCATTCGTTGGGCTTATTTCATAGAGAACAAGTACCTGAAATCGGATTTTGCACATTACCCGGGGCTGGGTAAACAATATGAGATCAATTTTGATAAGGATGCGATCCCCATCCTGAATAGGGCAGGCAAAGAGATCTTTAGCATCAAAATGAAAGTGGGAAGGTCTTTCATCGCCTATGATAGTGTAACCATTGTTTTACGGGTATTGGCGGTGATCTTACTGCTGGTATTTTTTAATATGATTGCACAGGAACTGGTAGAGCGGATCGGTTTCCGGAGCGGGTTCCTTTTCCTGCTCTCTGTGGTTTTCCTGATCAGGCTGATCACATACCAGGTCAACTTCCCACTGGATTACAGTAAGCTGCCACTGTTCGATCCAACGATCTACGCATCCAACTACCTGCACCCTTCGTTGGGCGACCTGCTGGTGAATGCTATCCTGCTTTTCTGGATGCTCAGTTTTTATAAGTTCCATAACGACCACAAGGGGTGGTTTAAAAAGTCCCTCCCTCCACCCGTTCGTCATTATGGCGGGTTAGCCCTGCTTACTGTAGCCTGTCTTTTGCTGGCCGGCATCATCAAGAGCCTGGTACAGGATTCCAAGATATCGATGGATGTAACCAGCTTTTTCAGCCTCACCATTTACAGCGTCATCTGTTTTGTAATTCTATGCTTACTGGTGCTCAGCTTTTATCATTTTTCACAGATCGTGGTTAAACCCCTCACCGATGCAGCCGTGCCGCTTTATTACCAGATGGCGGCGGTAGCCATCACAGGCTTTGCATACCTGCTGGCTTTTGTTTCGCTTAATGATATAGCCGTAGACCTGGTGATCCTGGCCTGGCTGATCGCTTACCTGCTGCTGCTGAATGCACGGAAAGCGGATATGGGCATTCCGCTGTTGCAGTCTTCTTTTTTCATTTTCTGGGTGATGATCTTCACTTTATCGATTTCCGCTATTGTGATGTATCAGAATAAAGTGCTGGAGTCGGCACAAAGGAAAAAAATTGCAGAACAACTGGCCGTACAAACCGATCCTTCTGGTGAAAGCCTGTTGAATATTGCCGCGAATAGTTTCAATGAGCGTTTCCTGCTCAATAATTTTCACCGGTTTGAAAGCGAGTACACCAACAAATTCATCAAAGACAGCCTGATCAACCAGAATTTTTCGGGCTATCTCAATAAATACGATACCCGCATTTACACGTACGACAGTTTGTTCCACCCATTGTATAATGAAGATTCCACTTCTTATGCGGCTATCAAAACGATCATCCTCAATAAGTCCAAACCCACGGCTATAGAAGGGTTGTACAGCTACGATAATGCCGCCAATGGCTTCAGCTATCTCTACCAGAAGGCCATCAAAAACAACGATCAAACACTGGGATATCTTTATGTAACCATCAAATCGAGGCGATACAAAAGTGAGGCGCTTTACCCGGAATTATTCAGCCAGTCGCAGGATATTTCTTCAGACCTCAATACCAGCTATGCTTATGCCATATACAACAGAGGCAGGCTGATCAACCATTTCAATAATTATAATTTTCCTTTAAAGCTTACCAGGGCCGAGATGCCGGGACTGGACTTCACCTATAAGAAACCACCCGGATACAGCGAATTGTGGTATAATACCGGTGGCGATAAAGAAGTGGTGGTAGTGAAGAAAAGCGCCTGGTTTACCGAGTTCATCACCTTCTTCGCTTACCTGTTCTGTTCTTTCCTTTGTATCATTTTCCTGTTTCATCTTTGCAGCAACCTGGTGCGGGCGCGGTTCAAGTGGAGCGGTATCCGGTCTATTTTCCTGCTCAATATCCGTTCACAGATACAGGCAACGATTATTTTCCTCAGCGTATTCTCATTCCTGGTGATCGGTGTATCAACTATTTCGTTCTTCATTTTCAGGTTCAATAATAACAACGAAGAAAAACTGTCGAAGTCGATCCTAGTGATGGCCAACGAGATCAACAATAAAATGACGCCGCAACTGATCTTCGACGATGTGATCAATACGAGCAATGTGAGCGTTGCCGGCGATCAGTTGAACGAGGTCATATCGGATATTTCCGACCTGCACAATGTTGATATTAATTTCTATGATGTCAATGGCAACTTAAAAGTGTCTACCCAGCCATACATCTATAATAAACGGTTGCTGAGTGAACAAATGGATCCCGCTGCTTTTCAACAAATGCACGATGAGCACAGTATCCGCTATATTCAATCGGAAAAGATCGGCTCCTTTGAATACCTGAGCATTTATGTGCCGTTGATGGATGAAGAAGGCGCTACCTATGCTTACCTCAACATTCCTTACCTCAACTCGCAAAATGAGCTGGACCAGGAGATATCAGGTTTCCTCGCTACGCTCATTTATTTGAATGCCTTTATTTTCCTGGTTGCAGGGGCCATCGCGTTCTTCCTTACCAGTCGCATTACGAATTCCTTCAACCTCATTGGTGAAAAAATGCGTGAGGTGAACCTGGGCAAGACCAATGAAGAGATCCAGTGGGATCGTGACGACGAACTGGGCATGCTGGTATCGGAATATAATAAAATGGTGAAAGAGTTGGATCAGAGTGCCCAGTCACTGGCCAAAAGCGAGCGGGAAGGCGCCTGGCGCGAAATGGCACGGCAGGTAGCGCATGAGATCAAGAACCCGCTTACGCCCATGAAGCTGAGTATCCAATACCTGCAGAAAGCCATTCAGAGTGGCGCACCCAATGTGAAGGAGTTGTCGGCCAACATGGCCATTACCCTCATAGAGCAGATCGATCAGTTATCGAAGATCGCAAGCGATTTTTCGCAGTTTGCCAATATCGGGAATGCCCGGATGGAGAAACTGGATATCATGGAAGTTTTATCGTCATTGCTTCGCCTGTATGAAGCCAACCCCCGTGTAAAGATCCACTGGAAAAAGCCATCGGAACATTACCTCGTGTATTCAGATAAAACGCAAATGAGCCGTTTGTTCACCAACTTGCTGCAAAATGCTATTGAAGCAAAAGAAGATCCGGGAAGCAAAATAGAGATACATATCAACCAGCAGGTTGAATCCGGTCAATTATTAATCTCGGTGCAGGACAATTCAGGTGGCGTGCCGACTGCCTTGCGTGATGATATTTTTACACCAAATTTTACCACCAAATCATCGGGAACGGGACTCGGACTGGCCATCTGCCGCGGCATTGTGGAAAATGCCAATGGACAGATATGGTTTGAAACAACAGAAGGGGTGGGGAGTACATTCTTTGTACAACTACCTGTAATCGCCACCTCGTCATCCCGAACGAAGTGAGGGATCTGCCTGTTCTGTGAGATTTCTCGCTGCGCTCGAAATGACGGGTAAAGGAGAAATGACGGGTTAAACCCTTTTCTGTTTTTGTATCGCTACAAACGTTTCAAAAGCGGCTAAAGAAAAGCTGCTCAGGTTCTGTTCTTTGGTAAGCCCGGCTTTTTGGGCTACCAGCACACCGTAGCGGCAATCGGCATAGCCTTCAACGGCATGCGCATCGGGGTTGATGGAAATGAGTACGCCTTTCTCCAGTGCATATTCGATCCAGCGCCAGTCGATATCGAGCCTTCGTGGGTGTGCGTTTAGCTCTATGACTACATGGTGCTTTGCACAGGCTTCTATGATGGTCTTGTGATCTACCGGGTAACCACTGCGGCTTAACAACAGGCGGCCCGTCATGTGGCCGAGTATACTGGTATAAGGGTTGGCGATGGCATTCATCAAACGCATCATGGCTTTTTCTTCCGGCATTTTGAGGTTGGAGTGAATAGAGCCGATCACTACGTCGAAACTGTTCAGTACCTCCGGGCTGTAATCAAGATTTCCATCATTCAGTATATCGCTTTCAATGCTCTTGAAAATTTTGAAAGGAGCGAGTTTTTCGTTCAGTTCATCGATCTGCTGGTGTTGGGCCAATATCCTTTCTTCGTTGAGTCCGCTTGCATAAAATGCCGATTTAGAGTGGTCGCTGATCACCATGTACTGATAGCCCTGGTCTATCGCGGCTTGTGCCATGTCTTCCAGCGGACTGGCACCATCGCTCCATTTACTGTGACAGTGGATAATGGCAGTAATATCGGTTGGTTGTATGAGTACAGGCAGCTTGTTGTTACGGGCCTGTTCAATAATGTTTGCCTCTTCACGCTGAAAAGCAGGAATGAATGCCATGCCGGTTTTTGAGAAAATGGCCTCTTCTGAAACATAGGCCTGCTGAGCATTCCATTGAGTAGTATTGGTCCATGCCTCCAAAAAGTTTTCGCTGCAACTGGTGCGGAACAGGCAATTGTATAATGTGTCTTGCTGGCAGCAATAAAAACCAAGGGTTACATTTTCTTTCCCTTTACAGCCCAGGTAATCGCCTTCTTCCTTCAATATTTCGAACCCTACTTTTGTAAAAAAATCACGCAAGTTATTTAGTGGAACAGTGGTTACCCATTCCAGTGTATCGATGATTTCCAGCTGGCGCCTGTATTCACCGGTGAATAAAAAGGTTTGCCCTTTGAATACGCTTTTCAGTTTGGCATCTACAGCCTGGGCATAGGATTCTATTTGCTGGTAGAGATAACTCCCCAGCGAGCCGAAATAAAATTCAATCGACTCTTTGATGTTTTGCTGTGTTTTTTCGCCGAAGCCGCGATAGAGGAGGAGCCTGTTTTCATTACAGGCATACAGTAACTCTCCCAGGTTTTCGATCTCCAGTTCTTTCCAGATGGTAGCGATTTTTTTAGGGCCGATGCCTTTGATGTTCAGCATTTCCAGCACGCCGGGAGGCGTTTTGGCGAGGTATTCGTTGAGGGTGGATAATTGTCCGGTTTCGAGTTGTTCTACGATCCTTTTGCCAAGCGAATCGCCAATGCCTTTGAGTGCGAAGACCTTGTCGTGCGGCAGTCCCTCCAGTTCCATGGCCAGTTTTTCTATGTTGAAAGCGGCAATGGCATAGGATTTCGCCTTGAAGCTATTGTCGCCATGGATGTCCATGAGCTTGGAAAGCAGCGAAAAATTATCGGCAATGGAAGCGTTGTTCATGATTGTAAAGAAAACAAAAAGTCCCGCATCTCGCGGGACTTTCTTAAATCTATTTCTGCTTGAAAAAGCTGGTGCTTATTTCTTCTTAGCGGCTTTTTTTGCAGCCTTCTTCTTAGGAGCGGCTTTTTTAGCGGCTTTCTTTGCAGCTTTTTTAGGAGCAGCTTTTTTAGCGGCTTTTTTTGCAGCTTTCTTCTTAGGAGCGGCTTTTTTAGCAGCTTTCTTAGGCGCAGCTTTTTTAGCGGCCTTCTTTGCAGTTGCCATGTTTTTTAGATTTAATGGTTAGTAAATATGCATTAAAAATAAAAAACTATTTGTAACTACAAAAAAATTTTTTTATGCAGTTAGGCAACCGGCTGAACAGAGACCGTGTTTTTGTCGTTTCTGCCTTTCTTGAATTCAACGATACCATCGGCCAGTGCGAACAAAGTAAAATCACTTCCTACGCCAACATTCTTACCAGGATGGTATTGTGTACCTCTCTGGCGAACGATGATATTGCCGGCAACAGCAGGCTGTCCGCCATATATTTTAACACCTAAACGTTTGCTTTGTGAATCGCGGCCGTTCTTTACGCTACCTTCACCTTTTTTGTGTGCCATGGTTTACTACTTTTTTAATGATGCGTTTGCTTACGCGATGCTTTCGATTTTGATCCTGGTGTAGTGGGTCCTGTGACCATGCTTCTTGCGGAAGCCTTTCCTTCTTTTCATTTTGAAGGCGATCACTTTATCACCTTGCACCAGATCACTGATGATTTCGGCTTTTACAGTGGCTTTTACAGCGCTACCTGCGGTTACAGCGCCGCCATTGTCTACAAACAATACTTCGCTGAACTCTACTTTATCTCCGGTTTTACCTTGCAGGTGAGGTACGTACAGACTTTGTCCTTCCTGTACTTTAAACTGCTGACCTGCGATTTTTACAACTGCTAACATAGCTATCCAAAATTAGGACGGCAAAGGTATGCATTTACAAGGGAAATATGCAAAGATTTTTGAAATAATTCTATCCCTATTTTTGCCCATCGTTTCAATACCTGCGTAACGCCATGAATTTGAAATCCCTGCTGGCACGTCCGTTTGCCACCTATATATACAACAAGATCCGGAAAAGCATGTCATCTGCTGTTGAGGATCAGGAACTTATATTGAAATCCCTGCTCAAATCGGGTAAGGGTACCGTGTTTGGTAAAGACCATCACCTCGACCAGGTAGATGGGTATGCAGCTTTCAGGCAGGCCGTTCCCATACGGGATTACGAGCAGTTCAAGCCCTATATCAACCAGATCAAGGAAGGGAAACAGAATGTCCTTTGGAAGGGCAAGCCGCTTTACCTGGCCAAGACAAGCGGCACCACCAGCGGGGTCAAATACATCCCCATATCCAAAGAATCCATCCCCAACCATATCAATACGGCCCGTAACGCCTTGCTTTG
Source organism: Asinibacterium sp. OR53 (assembly GCF_000515315.1). Lineage (NCBI taxonomy): Bacteria > Pseudomonadati > Bacteroidota > Chitinophagia > Chitinophagales > Chitinophagaceae > Asinibacterium > Asinibacterium sp. OR53. Next base: position 3,186,136 of record NZ_KI911562.1, on the reverse strand, counting down.
CTATATGGCCGAAACAGGCAATACGGCTTTTGCACAGGGAAAAATGATCTTCCTCAGCGGGTCGCCGGAGCTGGAAAGGATAGCGGATATCCCCACCGGGCGCCTCAGCGGTATCGTGAACCACCACGTTCCCCGCTACCTGCGAACCAATCAACTGCCCAGCTATGAAACGAATTGTATTGAAGATTGGGAGACCAAACTCGATAAGATAGTAGAAGAGACGATCAAGCAGGATATGACCCTCATCAGCGGCATACCACCGTGGATGCAGATGTATTTCGACAGGCTGATAGAAAAAAGTGGTAAAAGAGTGGGCGAGCTGTTCCCGCATTTCCATGTGATGGTACAGGGTGGCGTAAACTTCGAACCCTATAAATCCAAACTGTACAATAGCATCGGCCGCGAAGTAGATACAATAGAACTGTTCCCTGCAAGCGAAGGATTCTTTGCTTTCCAGGATTCGCAGGAGGCAGAAGGATTGTTGCTCAACACCAATAGTGGCATCTTTTTTGAGTTTATACCGGCCGGTGAAATATTTTCAGACAACCCCACGCGGTTGAGCCTGAAAGACGTGAAAGTGGGCGAGAACTATGCCCTGATCATCAACAGCAACGCGGGATTATGGGGTTATAATATTGGCGATACCGTCAAATTTGTGAGCACCAATCCATACCGATTGGTGGTGAGCGGAAGGATCAAACATTTCATCTCCGCTTTCGGAGAACATGTGATAGGAGAAGAAGTGGAGAACGCTTTATTACAGGCATCACAGGAAATGGGCGTGGAAGTAACGGAATTTACCGTGGCGCCCATGATCCAGCAGGGAGCAGGTAAGAGTTACCACGAATGGTTCGTTGAATTTGAAAATGAACCATCGGATATGCGGGCCTTTATTGAAAAGATAGAGCATAACCTGCGCAACAAAAATGTGTATTACGACGACCTGATCTCCGGTAATATCCTGCAAACCCTGCAACTGCGAAGGGTAAGGAAGAATGGATTCATCGATTACATGCGTTCGGTGGGCAAGCTGGGCGGACAAAACAAGGTACCCCGCCTGAGCAACGACCGGCAACTGGCCGATGCCTTGCAGCACTTTCTGGTATGAGTTGTTAGATGTCAGTTGTCAGGTATTCAATCTAACAACTATCTCATCGGCCATTAAAAAATAAGTTTTAAATTGTATAATAATCAATTGGAATGAGTCAAAAGCGCATTGCCATATTCGGGTCAACAGGTTCTATCGGTACACAGGCATTGGATGTCATTGCCGCTAATCCTGATCTTTTTTCTGCCGAGATATTAACGGCGCAAACCAATGCCGACCTGCTCATCAAACAGGCCCTTCAGTTCAATCCCAATGCCGTGGTCATTGGTGATGAGAAAAAGTATGAAGTAGTAAAAGAGGCGTTGGCTGCTACTGATGTAAAAGTGTTTGCTGGCGAGGAATCACTTGAAGAAGTGGCTGCACTCGATTGTTATGATATGATGCTGGCTGGTATTGTAGGTTATGCAGGCCTCAGGCCTACGCTGAAAGCCATCTCCATAGGCAAGCCCATTGCCCTGGCCAATAAAGAAACCCTGGTGGTGGCCGGCGATATCGTCATGCGCAAAGCCACCGAACAGCGGGTTGCAGTGATACCGGTGGACAGCGAGCATTCCGCCATTTTCCAATGCCTGGTAGGCGAAGGACGCAATAAGATTGAACGAATCGTTCTCACGGCCAGCGGCGGTCCCTTCCTGGGCAAAAAACCCAATTACCTGGTGAATGTCAAGCGCGATCATGCTTTGCAGCACCCTAACTGGAGCATGGGCGCCAAGATCACCATCGATTCTGCCACGCTCATGAACAAAGGGCTGGAAATGATCGAAGCCAAATGGTTGTTCAACCTGCAGCCCGATCAGATACAGGTGCTGGTGCATCCGCAAAGCATCGTACACAGCCTGGTGCAGTTCGAAGACGGCAGTATCAAAGCGCAAATGGGATTACCCGATATGAAGCTGCCTATTCAGTACGCCCTTGCTTTCCCACAGCGTATTCCCAACCAGTTTCCGCGGTACGATTTCCGCAAACCCAATACCCTCACTTTCGAAGAACCTGATGTAAAGACCTTCCGTAATCTTACACTGGCTACCGAAGCTTTGAACAAAGGGGGAAATATGCCCTGCATCCTGAACGCCGCCAACGAAATAGCCGTTTATGCCTTCTTACGCAACCGGATCGGCTTTCTCGACATGACCGAACTGGTGGAAAGGACCATGCAGAAAATTGCATTCATCGAAAAACCCACCCTGGAAGAGTATTTTGAAAGCGATGGAGAGGCCCGTAACTTCGCTGCGTCTCTGATACACATGTAGGAGAAAATCAACAGTAAAATTTAAAAGTAAAAATCTGAGGGGATTTCTATGAGCTTATTAGTTATCGACTGGAGTAGCGTGGGAGTTAAAACAGCGCAATTCATTTTGTCATTCTCCATACTGGTCACATTACACGAGTTAGGACATTTTATTACGGCGCGCTGGTTTAAATGCCGCGTTGAAAAATTTTACCTCTTCTTCAATCCCTGGTTCAGCCTCTGGAAAAAGAAAAAAGGAGAAACCGAATACGGTATCGGATGGGTGCCATTTGGAGGGTACGTGAAGATATCGGGTATGGTGGATGAGAGTATGGACAAAGAGCAGATGAAGTTACCACCGCAACCCTGGGAGTTCCGTTCAAAACCGGCCTGGCAACGTCTGATCATCATGATAGGCGGCGTAGTGGTGAATGTATTGCTCGCCATCGTGATCTTCATAGGCATTACCTGGGTTTGGGGTGAAGAATACCTGCCGGCTAAGAATATGAAATATGGTGTGTACACCGATTCACTGGCCCGGAGCATCGGCATACGGGATGGAGACCATATCCTGGGGGTTGACAACAAGCCACTGGATAATTTCGCTACCCTTGAATCTGAGATCCTATTGAAGGAAGCGAAAAGCATCCAGGTAGAACGCAACGGACAAACAGTGAACATTGATGTGCCCGGTGATTTCGCCAAAAAACTCAGCAAGAACAAACAAATGAGCGGGATGGTGTTTCCCCGTTTCCCCGCTATTGTAGACTCCGTTTCAAAAGACGCTGTGTTCTCAAAAGGACAATTGCAGAAAGGTGACAAGCTGCTGGCGATCAATGGAAGATCATTTGAATACTACAACGAATTCAACCAGATTAAACAAGGATATAAAGACTCTATTGTATCAATCAACGTTTTAAGAGGAGTTGACACTGCAACTGTTAGAGCGCGTGTGGACAGTAAGGGTAAGCTGGGTTTTACGGCTAAGAGTCCATACGACCTGCTGGGTGTGGTTACGAAGAACTACAGCCTCATGCAATCGATCCCTGTTGGTTTCAACCGTTGCTGGGAAATGCTCGACCGTTATGTTACGGCCATCAAGCAGATGTTCACCGGCAAAGTAGATCCCAAAGATTCATTGGGTAGTGTGATCAGTATTGGCAATACTTTCCCCAGTAAATGGGATTGGGAAAAATTCTGGACGCTTACGGGCATATTCTCTATCATTCTGGCCTTTATGAACATCTTGCCCATACCGGCGCTGGACGGCGGACATGCTTTGTTCACTTTAATTGAAATGATCACCGGCAGAAAGCCGAGCGATAAGTTTATGGAATACGCGCAGATGGTAGGTATGATTTTGTTGATGGGCTTAATGGCTTACGCGCTGGGGCTTGACTTCTGGCGGCTTTTTAAATAACCGGTTGTAACGAATAAATAAATGAAAAGCCCCGGATATTCAATTCCGGGGCTTTTTAGGTTAAATAGCGTGCTAAGAATTTAGCCTGCTTTTCTTTAATGATTGATCTACTTTCGAATTCTCTTTTAACAGTCGAACTTGCTCCAAAGCTTTCGATAAGGATACTTCTGACCGTTGTGCAACGATCGGATGTCCTTTCGAGGCTAATTCCTCTAACGATATTTTGAAGTTTTTGCCTGATTTCATCAGAGATCATTTGATGCAAAAATAGATTAAAAAAATAGGATAGAAAAGAGGGCTGGAAAGCGATAAAAAATGGCTAATTCCTTGGGAATTAGCCATTTCAAAAAATAGGGAAGTGGAGTCGAGGGGAGTCGAACCCCTGTCCAAACATCGTCACCATTGGCTTTCTACATGCTTATTTCATTATTAATTGTAGGCGATGAACAGGAAATGAACAAACCAATTCAAAGCTTAGCTGGATGGTCTTAAGCTGCAGGCACAGCCTGTTGCAGCAGCAACCTGTGTTTGTTTTGAGTCGGCGGCGGAACCTGGTAACAGGTCAACCTGTTCGGCGGCCCAAATGACTAACTAATCACTGATTAGGCAGCCATGGCATACTGTGTATTGCCATTTGAAGTTTGAATATTCAGATTAAAGTGCTAATTATCCAACGCACTGCATGCTTACACCAACCGCGCCATATGCTGTCAAAACCAATACGACCCCGGCCGAAAATACAAATATACTAAAAAGCAACAGCCTGTAAAAATTGACAGGCTGCCGCTTTCTGAAGAATGCTGCTTTATTTAGAAATTATTGGCGTCGTTACTGAGGTCTTTTTTGTCTTTACGCAGGTCTTTTTTATCGCGCTTCAGGTCGCGCTTGTCCTTGTTAATGTCTTTCTTGTCTTTGTTGATGTCTGTTACATCTTTGCTCAGATCTTTTCTGTCGTTACGGAGACCAGCGGCGTCTTTGTTGCGATCTGTTCTGTCTTGCTGCAGGTCTTTACGAACGCCATTGATTTCATTTTGCTCTTTCTGAGCGTCTTTGTAATCGTGCTTGGCAGCATCTGCATTACGCTCTTTGATTTCCTGATTCAACTGGGCTTTATCTTTATTGATGTCCCTGTTGTCGGCATTGATGTCTTTGCGGTCTTTGTTGATATCTGCGCGATCGGCGTTGGCATCTTTCCTGTCTTTGTTGATGTCTGCCTGATCGTGATGAATGTCTTTACGATCATGACGGATATCATTGCGATCGTGGCGGATGTCTCTCATGTCGTGGTTCATGTCGTGCATTCTTGCTACGGAACCGTTCCTGTGAGGTTGTGCTTGCAAAGCGATGGTTGAACCTGTCAATACCATGGTGGCGATGAATAATAACTGTTTCATGGGGTCTAGATTTTTTTTGTTTATTAATTGGTTTCAAATGAAAGACATGAATCAGATCATCTGGTTTAATCAGGTGTTGCCCCAAACATCATTATTCAAATTTCTTTAACATTCGCATATAATAAAGAAGCCTGCAGGCAACATGGCCGCAGGCTTCCGGATCTTAGTCGTTAATGTAGGCTAGATCACATGGCTTATTCTGTATGCATCATCATATGTATTACAATAAATCCAAGGATGCACAATACCACTATCACTATGATCGCAATGATGGTCCAGGGCTGGTCTTTGATACGCCGGCGGCGTTTCTTCAATTGGGTAGCGGAAGTCTCTTTGCGCAATTGCCGGTTCAGTTGTTCGGTCAGGTGTTGCGCTTCCCGCGCGCTGGAGAACTGCTGCAATCCTTCAACCGCATCATTGACAAAATCGGAGCCGGCCATTTGTTTTTCAACAGCATAGCGTTCTTCTTCCGAAGCCTTACCTTGCAGGTAACGCATCAGCGCTTCATTGTCCAAATCCCCTTCCGGGCTCCATATATCTTTCAGGTCGCTCATGAATGTGGGTTCATTTTCTTTTCCACCAATATCTTAAGGTTTCGTTTGCCGTTCTGTATATGACTTTTTACCTGCAATAAATTATAACCTGTAGCGTCTACAATTTCCTGGTAGCTTTTCTTTTGCAGGTAAAACAAAATTAAGCAGGTTTTCTGCGCTTCGTTCAATTCGTTTAACTTGGATTCCAGTAGCGACAGGCTCTGCTCTTTGGCCAGCATCTCCTCTTTATCGCTCCATTCGGCGGCCAGCTCATTTTTTTCTTCTACCGGGATGAAAATGTTCCGGTCGCGCAGTTGCATGAGGCAATGATTCCTGGCAACCATGTAGAGCCAGCTTTTGATGTATACCACTTTGTATTTCCCCAGTTCGGTAATGGCTTTCAGGAATATTTGCTGCACCGCGTCTTTGGCCGCTTCTTCATTTTTGAGGTATTTCATACACACACCCAGCAATAAAAATGTGTACCGCTGCAGGAGGACGCCCAGCCACTGGTTGTTATGATCTGTGTAAAACCGTTCGAGTAATTCCTGATCGCTGATATGTGTGTACTTATCCTGACTCACGCTTTAAATTAAAGCATTTTACCATGAGATGCACGATTTATTTTATTCCATATCAACAGCATAAAAAAAGCAACACGGGAAGTGTTGCTTTGATGATATCTTATGTTACCGTTTTAATTGATCAGTTGCCTTCTTCCGGTGTGATGTCTTCTATACCACTATTGTTGTGCTTGGTTTCGCTACTGGGCGCTACATAAATGGTTTGGTGATAGAATTTGGTGGAAGGTTTGATCTGGTCGAGTTTTTCCTGGAAGACAGACAGGTAATTGTTGTCTTTGTTGTTTTTGTTGAATATCTCTTTGAGCTGGTTGAAGAGATCGAGCGAAGTGCTTTCAAATATGGAATTTTCCAGGCTCAACAGCTTGATATTAGCATCTACAAACTGGTTCATTTCGGTATTGATGATGGTGCAATGAATATTGCCCTTCAATACCGAATCTTTGAACAGGTTTACGCGCAGGCTATAGACAGATCCTTCCATCTCGCCCTCTACTTTGATATCGTTGCAAATGATCACGCCTTTTACAACACCGGTAGGGGTAATGTGGATGGTCTTTCTGCTGTACAGCACGCCGCTGAAATTACCATCGAGTGTAATGTCGTTCTCGGAGTCAAGCACACCTGAAATGTTGGTGGACCTGGTAATAAACAGTTGCTTGTCGTCTGCTACAGCCGATTGAGGTTGATAGCTGGAGTTGGGATCATGTAATATTTGTTCCCTGAATTTGTTCATAGCAATGTGGTTTTAGGATATGACAGATGATTGAATGACAATTGGTAACAGAGAAAATTACCTGGTTTTGAGGTAGCCCAAGATAAGTATTTATTATGTATTTATGAATTTTGCCGATTAATCTTTTCCAAAATGAGATTAAAGAGGTAAAAATTGTACCTTGATTCTCCTCCCGGTAACAAATCCCACCGGTTCTATCCTATGCTATTCCAGAAAAAAACCAATGCTACTGACATGCTGCCTGCGGTGCAGGTAGTCTCGGGTGGTGTCTATTTTGGCATCATCAAAACCCTTTCGCCTATTCGTATAGAAGGTGATTTCAAAGGAATCATTTTCTGTACCAACAAAGTCATCATCGATAAAAAAGCTACTGTCAGTGGAGACATCCTTTGTCACGAGATCGTGATAGGCGGTCTGATCGATGGCAATGTGGTGTGCAAAAGCAAATGCCTGCTGCATCCCGATGCGATGGTGAACGGCGTGATCCGCACTGCCCAGTTTGAAAACGGAGAGAACAGTTCTGTATCGGGCCCTGTTTATGTGAGCAAAGACAATACTTCCATTGATGTGGATGAGTATTACGAGTTATTCAACAAGAAAGAAAACCTGGAAAAGATCAAGGAAGAATATTTCTCATTGCCCCAGAAACTGATCCTCATCAGTTAACTTGCAGGAAAAGAAAGCAAATGGTTTTTGTTGTTTGTATGGTTGCGGCCAGTCCCATGCGAAGGGAAGCAACCCACCGCAGCGAAATGGTGAGTCAATTGCTGTTTGGAGAACAGGCGGAAGTACTGGGTCAAAGCGGTGACTTTACCAGGGTACGCTGCTGCTATGACCAATACGAAGGCTGGTGCCAGACAAACCAGTTGCAGCAAACAGACCGGTTGCCCGAAAAAAGCGGGCTGCTTTTATCTGCAGAATGGGCAAGCAAGCTTACCATCAATGATGCTACGATGTGGGTGTCCATGGGTACGCCTTTGTCGTTGTTTGATAAGGGGACATTGCAACTGGGATCTTATCATGCTGTATACACCGGGCAAACATGGGATGCCGCTACTGCATCTTTTACAGAAGCGTTGATCAAACAAGTGGCGTTTACTTTTTTGAATACACCTTATTTATGGGGAGGCCGGTCGGTCTTTGGCATCGATTGTAGTGGCTATGTGCAGCAGGTCTACCGCTTTTTTAATAAACCCCTGCCACGTGATGCTTACCAGCAGGCAGAACCGGGTGAAGTCATTGGCTTTTTACAGGAAGCTGTTTGCGGCGATCTGGCATTCTTCGATAATGAAGAGGGAAGGATCACGCATGTTGGACTGATGCTTGATGCATCTACTATCATCCATTCATCGGGCAAGGTGCGTATTGACCCGATTGACCAGGCCGGTATTGTAAATGCCGAAACCGGAGAGCGAACCCACCGCCTGCGCATCATTAAAAGATATTAAAAAACTTTGCCCCGGGCTTAAGCCCGGGGCAAAGTTTTTATGAAATGAGTTGGAAAGATAAGATTACATGATGTCCAGGGCCTTGGCAAAATAAGTAGCCGTGCCAGGCAAAGCCAGCCAGAAGAACTGACGGTAAACGAACATTAAAAGGATCAGGATAGCGAGCCACAAAAAACAAAGGGCCCAATATTTTCCGGTTGAAGATTTTGCTTCCATGGTATAAATTTTGGCAAAGATAGGTGCCGGGGTTTATTTAACAAAAGTCTCTTTGTAAAAAGAAATGGACTCTTCCACGATGAGCAGGGCCTTGGCCTTATCGCCAAAATCCTCCACCACCACGGTCTTGTTTTCCAGTTTTTTATATTCTTCAAAGAAATGACGCAGTTCATCGAAGAAATGTTTGGGGAGTTCTTCGATATTATTGTAGTGGTTCACACCCGGGTCGGTATTGGCTACGGCAATGATCTTGTCGTCTGCGTCGCCGCCGTCGATCATCTGCATCACCCCAATTACTTTGGCTTCCATCAGCGTCAGGGGCTGCACGGGAAGTGAGGTAATGACGAGGATATCGAGTGGGTCTTTATCGCCACCGTAAGACTGGGGTATGAAGCCATAGTTGATGGGGTAATGGAAAGAAGAAAAGATAACCCTGTCGAGCTTCAGCAGTCCTGTTTCTTTGTCGATCTCGTATTTACACCTCGAACCTTGCGGGATTTCTATGATGGCATTTATGATGCGGGGCGCATGGTCTCCGGGCGGAACGCCATGCCAGGGGTGTTGCACTTGGGTTGTTTTCTGCATACTGTCAAAGATTAGGGTTATAGGTGTATTTGAGGTCTACCAGCCACTGTCCGTTCTTCCGGATCACTTTTACTTTATGTGCAGTGGTATCGAATGAATTGTTGTAATTGATGATGGAACTGTCCTGGCTCAGGTCGTCTACTTCTCGGATATTGATCGACGCTTCACGCAATTGCTGCCTGCCTTCCCGGCTGTTCTTGCGGTATAGGGATTCGATGTTCTTAAGATAGCTGCTGTTAACAGAATCTTTCAGCATATAAAATTCGGCTTTCTCAAAATCGCCCTTTAAACAGGCATCGATGAATTCCCTGCCGGCATCAAAAGAATTTTCGGCAACAGGATACTCCTTTGCAACGGGAGAGCAAGCTGCCAGGAACAGAAGAGTGGGGACCAGGATCCTTTTCATGAACAAAATTTCATTGCAAAGGTAGGGCCTGGACTTATTTGATCACTTCTTCTATTGATTTTCCAATAGAACCGCTGGGTATCTGTATGTGCAACAGGGCTGCCAGTGTTACGGCGATGTCGGTCATATAAGTTTCCCGGCTGGTACTTCCTTTCTTAATACCCCATCCGTACCATACCAGCGGAATATGCGCATCGTAAGCATTCCATACACCATGACTGAGACCTGTTTTACCGCCATCCATAATACCGGGCTTACCAATGATCTGCAGGTCGCCGGAACGCTGCGGGTTATAACCATTGATGATCATTTCGCGCAGTTTGGCAGGGACGGTTGCAGTAGCTGCATGCGGTTTATCAACTACCTGGTAAACCTGGTCTTTTTTCAGCAGGTATTGTATGAAGGCTTTCTTCACGTTTGATGCATCGAGTTTGGCTGAATCCATCAGCGAATGATCCAGGTATACATCGTATTCTGTAACGAAACGCACCAGGTTCAGGCCATTGAATTGTTGTTTGGAAAAATCGGTGAGGTCTTTTTTGATCTCACCATCATCCCAGGAGGCAGACAATAACCTGTTCTTTTGCAGAAAAGCAGGTATATGCGGGGCCGCGTGATCGGCAGAGAGGAATACGGTATACTGGTCTTTGCCAACGGTTTTGTCGAGATAGCTGAACAGTTTACCCAATGTTTCATCCAGCCGTACATAAGTATCGAGCAGTTCCCATGAATGGGTGCCGAAAGCATGTCCCACATAATCGGTAGAAGAAAAACTAACCGCCAGGAAATCGGTGTTATTGCCTTTACCCATTTGTTCGCCGGCGATGGTAGCTTTGGCGAGTTCCAGCAGAAGGTCATTGCCAAAAGGAGTGCCGGCTATCTTACCATAATCTTTTCCCTTGTATGATTGCAGGGTATAGGGCATCTGGCGCGCATTGTCACCGAAGGGCCTTGCTTCGTAGCTGTTCTCGTCGCTATCGCAATATTGTTCATAAACAGATTTATCGAGTGCCAGGGTCCAGTTCTTTTCATAAAAAGAATCTACCAACTTACGCTGGTTGAACTGTTGCATCCATACCGGCAGTGATTTGCTGTAATAAGTGCTGGTGATAAAATTACCGGTCTTGCTATCATACCAGAAAGCGCCATTGGCAGCATGTCCAGCCGGAATGATGGCGCCACGGTCTTTTATGGAGATACCCCATACTTTGCTGTGGAAATTGCTGGCCAGCCTCAGTTCATCAGTAATGGTAGTGGTTAATACGTTCGCAGGACTCATTTGCCCGGCACTTTCGTTATTGCTGCCTACGGTAGATACGTTTTTATCATCTGTGCAATAAACACTGCGCTGCAGGTTATTATCCCACCAGTTGTTACCGGTGATGCCGTTGATAGCAGGGGTGGTGCCTGTGTAAATGCAGGCATGTCCGCAGGCTGTTACAGTAGGCAAATAGGGAACGAAGGTATTATCGCAGGAAAAACCTTCACCCAGCAATCTTTTAAAGCCGCCACCGGCTTTGTAGAGGTCATAAAAGCGATAGAGATAATCCCAGCGCATCTGGTCTACTACAATGCCTACCACCAGTTTGGGCCGGGCAATGCCTCTTGCAGGCGCTTGGTTGGTAATTTTTTGTGCATTACCGATTCCGGCAATGATCAATAAGGTGGCAAAGGGGGCTAGAAAGGTCCTTCTCATGGTCGCTCGTCTTTAAAAGATTTTTAACAGGCCGTGAAGGTAAGCGATGAAGAGCTTTAAAAACGGTAATCGGTGGTTAAAATAGACCTGCAATTGCTACAGGGGAATAGGCCGAAACTGTAAAACCGTTTGCTGACTAAGCTTTAATAGGTTAATTTTGCAGCAATTTTATAACCAAAGTAATAATTTAATAATATGGCAGACATCTTTGAGAAACTGGTTAAGAATTCCGGCCCCCTTGGTCAGCACCGCGAGAGAGCGCATGGTTATTTTGCATTCCCCAAGCTGGAAGGTGAAATCGGTAGCAGGATGAAGTTTCGCGGGAAAGAAATGATTGTCTGGAGTCTTAACAATTATCTCGGATTAGCCAATCATCCCGAAGTACGTAAGATAGATGCCGAAGCTGCTGTTCAGTATGGTCTGGCATTGCCCATGGGTGCGCGTATGATGAGTGGTAACAGCAATTACCATGAGCAACTGGAGAAAGAACTGGCCGAATTTGAAGGGAAAGAAGATGCGATATTGATGAACTTCGGTTACCAGGGTATCATGAGCGCGATTGATGCCATTTGCGGACGCCACGATGTGATCGTGTACGACGCAGAAAGTCACGCTTGTATCATCGACGGATTGCGCCTGCATCCCGGCCATCGTTATGTGTATAAGCACAACGATGTGGAAGACCTCGACAAACAATTGCAGCGCGCTGCGGCACTGGTAGAAAAACAAAAAACAGGCGGTATACTCGTGATCACCGAAGGGGTATTCGGTATGGCGGGTGATCAGGGTAAGCTCAAAGAAATTGCCGACCTGAAAAAGAAATACGAATTCCGTTTACTGGTAGATGATGCGCATGGTTTCGGTACGCTGGGTAAGACAGGCGCCGGCGCCGGTGAAGAGCAGGAGTGCCAGGATGAGATTGATCTTTACTTCTCTACTTTCGCTAAATCAATGGCATCTATTGGCGCTTTCATGGCGGGACCCAAGATCATCATCGATTATATCCGTTACAATATCCGCTCACAGATTTTTGCGAAAAGCTTGCCGATGCCCATTGTACTGGGTAATCTCAAGCGCCTGGATATGCTGCGCACCATGCCCGAGCTGAAAGACAAACTGTGGAGCAATGCCCTTAAACTGCAAAGTGGTTTAAAAGAAAGAGGATTTGATATTGGCAAAACGGATTCACCTGTTACACCTGTGTATATGAAGGGTGGAGTAGAAGAAGCTACTGCCATGGTGATGGACCTGCGCGAGAACTATCATATCTTCTGTTCTATCGTAGTGTATCCTGTGATCCCTAAAGGACATATTATTTATCGCCTGATTCCAACCGCTGCACACACCGATGCGGATATCGAAGAAACACTGAAAGCATTCACTGAAACAAAAGCCAAGTTGGATGCAGGTGCTTATAAAGCGGAAGCGATTCCGGATATGGCAGAAGTAAATTAGCCAATTTGATAATTCTGCAATTCGACAATATTAGCATAAAATAAAAAAAGCCCATTTGGGCTTTTTTTATTTTTGATAGATTTCATTGGCAAATTGTCGAATTGCCGAATTGTCGAATTTTCTTAGAGTTTTTTGATCAACTCCCCACCCAACTTCACATATTCATCGTTTTTAGCGGTAGTGGCTAATGCGATGCATTTTTCTGCACTTGCTTTGGCACCGATCTTATCGCCCATTTCTTTCTGGATTTTGGCTTTCAGGAGGAAGAGCCAGTAACCTTGCGGATTCGCTTCGGTGGCTTTGGTAGCATATCCGAGCGCTTTGGGCAGGTCTTTATCCCACTCGAAATAAAAATTGGCCGCAGGTTGGTAAACATTCGGATTCACAGGATCGGCACTCAGGGCTTTATCTATTTGTGCCCTCAGGCGTTCTTTTACATTGGTGCTGATGGGGATGCGTACGGTGGTATTTCCCCATACCAGTCGCAAGTCGCAGGTTTCGGGCTGGATATTGGCAAACTGCATAGTGAAAGTCTCCATAGGTGTGCCAAATTTTTCTGCTTTAACAGTAAACTGCACTACATTTTCCGCTTCTTTATAACCATCGGTACCCCAGTTGTTGACACCGGTGTTGATGATGATGTCCCAGAATTCTTTTCCGGGAATGGTGTACAATACATAAGAGCCAGAGTCGAGCACTTTGCCACCGATGGTCACTTTATCCGAAAAGTGTATCCTGGTAGCTGCATTGGCGCCTGTGCGCCATAATTTGCCCAAAGGTGCCAGGTCGCTGTTCGCTTGTAGTAATGTACGGCCTTTGATATTGGGGCGTGAATACGTGAGTTCAATGGTGCCCATGCCAAAAGCCTGGATGATTTTTTGTTGCGGACTGGGCGCAGGCATTTTAATAGGTTGCGCGAATACCTGTATGCTGCCAAAAGCAAGCATTGCCAGAAAAATTTTTTTCATAACCGTTCTCGATTTTAGGAAACAAACCTAGTCATTTTTGTGCGACTAAAATTCCAGGTTGAGACGGAATGTGCCGGGCTTTTTTACATTGCCTGCCAGCCAAACAGGACCATCCAGTAATGCCTGTTTTATTTTACGGGTCATCGCATGGCCAAATGAATCGAGGTTGCGATCGAAAGCGCGGATGATGATAACATCTTTGATTTTACCAGTTTCGTCCAGCAACAGGTCACTCACTACTTCGCCATGTGTGTCTGCGCCCAGTTTGCCGGCGAAGTATTCGTTGAAATGGCTCCACCCTCCATCGGGACTTAAGTTGAGACTGTCGACCGGCGCTGTAGAACGTTGCGTTGCATAACCGGCGGATTCTTTTGGTGTTTGACGTGCAGCACCTACTATTACTACTTCAGAAAGCTCCGATCGTGAAGAGTCGACATCTTTGGTTGCTCGTCCGCGCAGCATCATAGGCTGTTGCTGACCGGCAGCAGCTGCTTTACCAGGCGCTGCTGCCAGCGGAACGAAAGCATGTTTCATGGCTTTGTCAGGCTGGATATCGGCAAGCGCGGTTACAGGCGGTTCTGGTTTCGCAGGAGAGGTTGTTGAAGCGCTGGCATCAGCAACAGGAGGTTGATCAACTGCATTCCGGCTATGTGTTGGTAATCTTTTTCTATCTGCGAGTGATGTTCGTGCTGGCCCAGGCGGTTCCGGTTGCGGCAGTGTTTCGATGGAAACTCTTTCTGTTGTAATAGTAGTGTCAGCTGATGCAGTTTTTTTGGGTATTGCTGTAGTGATGGCTATTTCCTGCTTGCCAGCAGAAGAATGCATGAGATACCATACTGTACCACCAATACCCGCCAAAGCAATGATAACAGCAGCAGCACGCCACCAGCGTTTGGCAACGAACCCGCCTTTTATTACAACTGCCTGCTTGTTTTTTTGTTGCAGCAATTGTTGCTGGATATCCTGCAAATGCATCCTGGCTATATGCATGCTGGATCCCCGGTATCCTTCGATGGCATCGGCCAGCAAAGGATCCTGCAATGCAGCTTTTTCTATGGCATGCATTTCGGCGGGTGACAGGCTACCTTGCAGATATTGTTCAATATCTGTCAGTGTATACGATCTGTTATGTGGTGCCCGTTCATTCATGGCTGTCCATACAGTTTTTTAAATTTCTCCTGCCGTTCTGCACCAGGCTGCGCACTTTGTTCCAGTCATGCCCGGTAATGGCTACAATTTCATTGTAGCATTTACCTTTCAGGTAAAATAATTGAATACTGTTTTGCTGCTCCGGGTTTAAGGCTTTTATACAGTCTTCCAATTTTTGCAATTCTTTTTCTTTTTCCAGTATATCATCCAGATGCGAAAAATCTTCCGATTGCATAAATTCCTGCTGAAATGCAATTGGAGGTACTTTTTTATACTTACGTAACTGCATCAGGCAATGGTTTTTGGTTACCACGTACAGCCAGCTTTTGAACCGGTCTACCGAATGTGTTTGCAGTTTGTTAACGAGTTCCTGGTAAATATCCATCACGGCGTCTTTGGCCGCATCAGGAGAAGAGAGGTATTTGAGCGCGGTTCCATATACCAGGTCGGTATAACGGAGATACAATGCGGCCAGCAGTTGCTGATCGCCGGTTGACTGGTACTGTTTCAACAGTGCTTCATCTGAACTGGCCGTTGTATTCTCTATGTGCTTTAACGGAACCATGAAAGTGTAATGAAGATAATTTTTTTTCGCTTTCCTGTGTAATTCTTTCCGTGCCGGCATCTTTTCTGAAAAACATTATGAAATACAAGATGCTATTGGGCTGCCTGCTGTTGGTAATGGCAACAGCCTTTGTTCCCTCATCGCGCGAAGTGAGCGGCAGGGTGGTGAACGAATCGGGTAAGCCGGTATCCAAAGCCAGGATATCGATCAAAGGAACGCAAACGGTGGCTGTTGCCGATAGCCTTGGCCGTTTCAATTTGTTGGTGAACAATGATCAGGCCGTATTGATCATTACAGCGGCCGGGTTTGAGACCCGGGAACAGCCTGTTGGAAAGCATACACAGGTAACCGTTCATTTAAAATCTGTGGTACAGGCGGTTACATTACCGGCAAAACTGAAAGAACCGGAACCGCTGCAAGATATGATAGTGATGGGTTCTTCATTGAATAAGGCTGCAATCAATACGCATCAATACTACACAACATCCAATAATGGGTTGAGGCGGGATGCAGGTGTCTCTGTTCGACGAAACAACCCTCACCTGTTTCCTGTGACCCGTGAACCATTCAACAGGGAGGGATATGATCACATTGAAGAAAATCCGTTTTTAAAGACAGGCAATAACCCTTTGTCTACTTTTTCCATTGATGTAGATGCAGCCTCTTACAGTAATGTGCGCCGTATACTCAATAGCGAAGAACTGCCGGAGGAAGGTGCGGTACGCATTGAAGAGATGATCAATTATTTTCATTATGCTTATGCGCAGCCGAAAGACCAAACGCCATTCTCCGTGCATACGGAAGCAGCTGTTTGTCCCTGGAATAGCAGCCACCAACTGGTATTGATCGGATTACAGGGAAAGAAAATGGATGTATCGGAATTACCACCATCTAACCTTACTTTCCTGATAGATGTGAGCGGGAGCATGTTTGAAGAAGATAAATTACCATTGGTGAAAGCCTCGCTGAAATTATTGATTGACCAGTTGCGGCCGGTTGACAGGGTAGCTATTGTAGTGTATGCAGGAAATGCCGGATTGGTATTGCCTTCAACTGATGGAGAACACAAAGCCGCCATGCGGGATGCCATCGATCGTTTGGAAGCAGGCGGCTCTACGGCCGGAGGAGCCGGTATTCAACTGGCGTATAAAGTGGCCCAGGAGAACTTCAACAAGAAAGGAAATAACAGGGTGATCCTTTGTACCGATGGTGATTTCAATGTAGGCGCTTCGAGCAATGATGCTTTAGAGAGACTGATTGAAGGAGAACGCAAAAGTGGCGTTTATTTAACAGTGCTCGGCTATGGTACGGGCAATTACCAGGATGCCAAAATGCAGAAACTGGCAGATAAAGGGAATGGCAATCATGCTTATATCGATGGGATAGCAGAGGCTAAAAAAGTACTCATACATGAGTTCGGCGGTACTTTATATACCATTGCCAAAGACGTTAAACTGCAAGTGGAGTTCAACCCTGCTAAAGTGCAAGCTTACAGGTTGATAGGATATGAAAACCGGATATTGGCCAAAGAAGATTTCAACAACGATCAAAAAGATGCCGGTGATATGGGCAGCGGGCATACTGTTACTGCACTGTATGAGATCGTTCCTCCCGGCGTGGCCCTTGCTGATAGTACCAGTGTAGATCCGTTGCGTTACCAGAAGGTCAAAGAACAGAAGCATCTACCTGCCGGGTACACCGGTGAACTGATGTTTGTTAAACTCCGTTACAAAGACCCTGGTCAGGAGACCAGTAAATTATTATCGGTGCCGGTGCAATCACAAGTAATACCAATAGAGCAGGCTTCAGAAAATTTCCGCTTTGCCGCATCGGTTGCTTCGTTTGGTATGCTGCTTCGTCAATCAAAATACAAGGGTACTGCCAATTATACTTTCGTGAAAGCACTTGCTGAAGGCGCAATAGGCAAAGATGCGGAAGGGTATAGAAAAGAAATGATCGGGTTGATTGATAAAGCGGCTGTGTTATCTGATAGCAAAGAGATTGTTCATGCTGATTAACCATTTACCGTCATCCAGAATGCCCAACGATCGTCATCCCGAGCGTAGCCGAGGGATCTGCCTGAATGTTCAGCAGGTCCTTCGACTCGCTTCGCTCGCTCAGGATGACGTTCTTCGCTTAGTCAGGATGACGATGTTGTTATTTAAAGGCCGGGTGAAACTGGTGCAAAGTGTCTCTTAAATAATCCCTGTCGAGATGGGTGTAGATCTCTGTAGTGGTGATGCTTTCATGGCCCAGCATTTCCTGTACCGCACGGAGATCTGCGCCCCCTTCTACCAGGTGGGTGGCAAAGGAATGACGGAACGTATGCGGCGATATGTTTTTGGTGATGCCCGCTTTGGCAGCCAGGTCTTTGATGATGTAGAAGATCATTACACGGCTCAGCCCCGTGCCTCTCTTGTTCAGAAAAAGAATATCCTCGCAACCATTTTTGATCAGTTGGTGCGAACGGATCAGGTCTTTGTATTGTTTGATGTATTTGATTGCATCATCGCCAATGGGCACAAGGCGTTCTTTGTCGCCCTTACCGGTCACGCGCACATAGCCTACATCGAGATAGAGGCAGGATATCTTCAGTCCGATCAGTTCACTTACACGCAGTCCGCAACTGTACATGGTTTCCAGTATGGCTTTGTTGCGTCCGCCGTCGGGGGTGCTTTGATCTACCTGCGCAATGAGTGTCTCAATTTCTGCAAAGCTCAACGTATCGGGCAGGGTCCTCTTGGTACGCGGGGCCTCCAGCAACAGGGAAGGGGCTTTTTGTGCTATCCGTTCTGCCAGGCAGTATTTATAAAAACTCCTGATGCCGGAAATGATGCGCGCCTGGGAAGTGGCCGTCATCCCCAGCTCATGAATCCATTTTACGAACTGCTGCAATTCTTTCAGTTCAATATCGCCGGGTGTTTTGAGCTGGCTGGTCGCCTGCAGGAACTGTGTCAGTTTCTCTACATCGCGCAGATAGGCTTCCACCGAGTGTTCACTCAGCGATTTTTCCAGCCTCAGGTAGGCTTTGTATCCTTTTTTATAAGCTTCCCACATGATGGATTTGGAATTGCGGGAAAGGTACATGATATTGCGAGGACAAATTTCTTTTTTCCCAGATGCAAGTCAATTTACGTTCATTCAAGCAAAGAGTGCGTCACAACCAACGCTCATTCCGCAGGTTTTTAACCAAGATCGAAAAGAACCCGCCTCGCCATCTCGATAAAATAGCCGAAGCCATCGATGCGGAAGTATGGCAGGAAGTTGACTGCCTCAGTTGCGCCAATTGTTGCAAAACCATGAGCCCTACTTTCAGTAATAAAGACATCAAACGCATTGCAGCCCATTTGGAAATGACGACCGATGAATTCAAAGAAAAATGGCTCTATTTTGACAAGGCCGATGGCGACTGGATGAATGTCAAGCAGCCTTGCCAGTTCCTGGACCTGCGCACCAATATGTGCAGCATTTATGAAGTGCGCCCGGATGATTGTGCAGGTTTTCCCCACCTGAAGAAGAAAAAAATGACCGATTACATTCATGTGCACAAACAGAATGTAGCATACTGTCCGGCAACGTTCAAGATGGTAGAGAAAATGATGTCGCGTCTCTGACATAAGTCTGCTTGCAGTCTGTTTTTCCCAATTGTATAAATAGCTTTTCCCAATACGGCAGCCCTGAACAAATGCTTCGTGCGTATTTCGCAGCCAAATAAAAGGCTATGAAGAAAATATATGCACTGCTGTTACTGTTTATGGGATTTTCGGCAACGGCTCAGACAGGAACCATTAAAGGAAAGGTCACCACTACCGATGGTAAACCAGCTGCCGATGTAAACATCGTAATAGAAAAAACAGGGAAGACCGCTGTTTCACTCGAAGACGGATCTTTTATACTGCGAAATATAAAAACCGGTATCCATATATTAACAGTGTCCCATGCCGGTTTGCATACGGTGACGCAACAAGTTGTCATCGGAAAAGATTCCCTTACTGAACTCCACTTTACATTGACTGAAACAGCTAAAAAGTTGGAAGAAGTGATCGTGGAAGCGAGGAGAACTGCCAATGCCAAAGCGGTAACCATTGGTAAGGCAGGTATTCCTGCGATGGACCTGCCGCAGGCCATCACTGTAATTCCCCGGGAGTTGATCGAATCACAGCAGGCGCAGCGCTTGAGTGATATACTCAAAAATGCCAACGGCGTATACCTGGCCACAACGCGTGGTGCTACCCAGGAAAATTTTTCGGCCCGCGGTTACAGCATCACCGGCAACAACCTCTTCAAAGACGGTGCACGGGTGAATTCAGGCACCATGCCTGAAGTGAGTGGGCTGGAACGTGTTGAGATACTCAAAGGCAGCGCCGCTATCCTATATGGTAATGTGGCGCCCGGCGGTATCGTAAACATGGTGACCAAGCAACCCAAATTCAATGCAGGCGGAGAACTTTCTGTGCGGGCAGGCAGTTATGATCTGTACAAACCATCTTTCGATGTATATGGCCCCCTGTCTGCATCGGTGGCTTATCGCATCAATGGTACTTATGAATGGAGCAGGAGTTATCGCGATGTGGTCAGTTCAAAAAGATACTATGTCAATCCGTCTTTCCTGATCAACCTGAGCAAACGTACTACCTTGCTCATCCAGGGTGATTACCTGAACCATGCATTCACACCTGATTTTGGTATTGGTACCATCAATAATACCACCATATCTCCAGTGTCGCGTTCTGCATTCTTCGGCGCCAACTGGCAGTATGCCAAAACACAGCAATCGAGTGCTGCTGCATCGCTTACACATAGTATCGATAGCCGATGGAAGTTGAATGCCTCCGTTTCTTACCAGGATTACAGGCGCGATTATTATTCCACCGAACGTATCCAGGCATTGGCAAACGGCGATTGGTACAGGCCGTTGAACAGGGCCAATAATGTAGAGGATTATTATGTTGCACAGGCAAATATCACGGGCAGGTTCAGCACTGCGGGGATGGATCATATATTGCTGGCAGGTGTGGATGCTGATAAATATCATACTACCGCCTACACGTATAATCAACCCACCATATACGATACGATCAATTTGCTGAACCCCAATAAATTCAAAGCCCGTACCGATATACCGGTAGCCAACGCCATCAAAGTGGTGGAAACGCCTACTTTACGCTTCGGTGCTTATGCACAGGACCTGATAACCGTGCTGCCACAGGTGAAGCTGTTGCTGGGTATCCGCTGGTCAATACAGGATGCAAAGCCTGCAGTCACAACCGATCTGGTGAATCATACCACTACTAATGGAACCATCAAGACCGATAAGGCCTTCTCGCCCAGGGCGGGACTGGTATACCAACCTGCCAAACACACCAGTGTCTTTGCTTCCTATGCCAATTCATTCACTGTGAATAATGGCACGGATGTATACGGCAATACACTGGCGCCATCGATCATAGACCAGTATGAATTGGGTATCAAGAATGATTTCCTCAACGGTATGATGACAGCCAATGTAACAGGTTACCGTATTGTCAACAATAACCTGGCGCAAACAGCTTTGTTCGCTGCCGATGGAGTAACGCCTAATAACAACACCAACCTGAAAGCGCTTACCGGACAAACCACCAGCGATGGAGTGGAAGTGGATATTTCTGTTCACCCGGCCAAAGGACTGGATGTGGTTGCCGGATACAGCTACAATTATATCCGTTATACCCGTACACCGGATGCCAAAGGCAATTTCATTGAGGGAGAAAAGCTGCAGAACAGTGTAGGGAGTTCGGCCAATGCTACCGTATTCTATCATGTGAATGCATGGAAATTTGGAGCGGGTGTATACTATACCGGGCCGCGTACTGCCGGGTTCAACAATACCAAAGGACAATCACAGAACTATAACAGGTTGTTCAATGTAGACGGCTTTGCAACGGTTGACATCAGCGCAGGATATACGTTCAGGAAAATATCTTTACTGGCCAAACTGTCGAATCTTACCAATGCACTGAATTATTACACGCATGAAAACTACAGTATAAACCCCATTCCGCCCACGCAATTGGTAGCCACGGTGGCATACAGGTTCTAACAGAACCCGAGATCACTATTTATTGATATTAAGGAGTTGTTCAAAGCAACTCCTTTTTCTATATTTAATGCATCAATTCTTTTTATGCCGCATAACGAAGAACATTTGAAAAGCTCTGCCTTCATTACCGATGTGGTAATAGGCATGAGTGATGGGCTCACCGTACCTTTTGCTTTGGCAGCAGGTCTGAGCGGAGCCGTGTCTAATAATACTATTGTGGTTACTGCCGGTATCGCAGAGATAGTGGCAGGGTGTATTGCGATGGGGCTGGGCGGATACCTGGCAGGCAGAACAGAGCTGGAGCATTACCAGAGTGAATTGAAGAGGGAGTATGATGAAGTAGAGCAGATGCCTGAAAAAGAAAAGCAGGAAGTAAAAGAGGTCTTTGCAGCATACGGGATCAATGCAGAGGGCCAACACCTGTTAGCTGAAGAGATGGCAAAAGACAAACACAAATGGGTTGATTTCATGATGAAATTTGAGTTGGGACTGGAAAAACCCGATCCCAACAGGGCGCGCAATTCTGCACTCACCATTGGTATAGCGTATTGTGTAGGCGGCCTGTTGCCTCTGTCGGCTTATTTTTTTACCCATACGCCGCATGATGGCTTGTTGATTTCCGTGGTCATTACCACGATCAGCCTGTTTGTATTCGGTTATTTCAAAAGTAAGGTCACAGGCCAGGCGCCTGTGGCCGGGGCGCTGAAAGTGACCATGATTGGGCTGGTAGCTGCTGCGGCTGCTTTTTTGATAGCCAAGCTTGTGGGGAACGTCTAATAGGCAGAAATATTAAGTTTATACCTGACATTAGATTTTATTAATGTAGCATCTTAACGCGGCGGCTGACCTGTATTTTTGCAGGAAATTTGTATGCATGAATATCCTGCTGGTAGAAGATGAACTGAAAGTGGCTGATTTTATCAGAAAAGGACTCAAAGAACAATTACATGATGTAACCGTTGCCTATGATGGGTTAACGGGAGAGCGGCTTGCCCTGGAAAATGATTATGACGTGGTAGTGATGGATGTGATCTTGCCGCAGCGGAACGGACTGGAAGTATGCAAAGAACTCCGTCGCCTCAAACCTGAACTCCCCGTATTACTGTTAACTGCATTGGGAACCATGCAGGATAAAATGGCAGGATTCGATTGCGGTGCCGACGATTACCTGGTTAAGCCCTTTCATTTTGAAGAACTGATTGCCCGTCTGAGGGTGCTCACCCGCCGTAAGACCCTGATAGCTCCCGGTACCATTTACAGGGTAGCCGACCTGGAAGTAGACGGTTATAAAAAAAAGGTGACCCGGAATAAAAAAGAGATCCTGTTAACTGCCAAAGAATTCGCGTTACTGGAAGTGCTGGTGATCCATAAGAACCGGGTATTGTCGCGAACAAAGATCGCTGAAATGGTCTGGGGCATTGATTTCAACAGGGGAACCAACCTCATTGATGTGTACATCAATTACCTGCGCAGTAAAATAGACAAGGGGTTTGAGCAACAACTGATCCATACGGTCATTGGAATGGGCTATACACTCAAAGAACCATAATACATCAATAAAAGGAACAGCCATGAAGATCAAGGACAGGTTGTTGATGCAGTTCACCGTATTATTCGCCATACTCTTATTGGGTGTGCTTACCGGTATCTATTTCATCACAGACAGCAACAGGAAAAGTGAATTCAGGAACCGGTTGACAGAGCGGGCTACCGTTGTAGCGCAGCTGTTCCTGGCAGAAGACAACCTGCCTTCAGACAAGTTCAAGGATATCATCAAAAAATACCCCCAATCCATTCCGGGCGAAATAGTACGTATTTACGATAGCAGCGACCAGCCTGTTTTTTTAAGAGACAGCATTTCACATGAATGGAGCCGTGCAATCATTCATGAGGTACGTTCATCGGGAAGTATTCGTTATTTTGATCATAACCGTCAAGTGGTTGGCATATTGTACCAGGATAATTCCGGAGACTTCTGTGTATTGATTTCGGCAGTAGATCAATATGGTATCAAAGCCATGCAACAGTTGTTCCATGTGATGTTGCTGTTCTTCCTGAGCTCCCTGTTGATTACCCTGATCATCGGGCACTTTTTTTCAAGAGTGGCACTTCAGCCGATCAAAAAGATGATCCGGGATATCAGGATCGTTCGTTCTACCAGTTTAGACCAGCGGTTGAATGAATCGGGCGGAAAAGACGAGATCAGCGAATTGATACGTTCTTTCAATGATTTGCTCGAACACCTGGAACAATCTTTCGAGACCCAAAAACAATTTGTAAGCAATGCGTCGCATGAACTGCGAACGCCACTAACTTCCATCATTGGTTCACTGGAAGTGAGCCTGCGTGCCAAAAGAAGCGAAGACGACTACCGGAAAACGCTGGAAACAGTACTGAATGAAACGGAACACCTGAATGAATTATTGAACAGCCTGCTGGAACTGGCCCAGGCAACCATTGTAGATGAAGACAGGCAGGATGTTCGCCTGGATGAACTGATGTGGCAGGTAAAAGATGAATATGCTGCTCATCATGAGGTAGAACTCATCTATCATTTATCCGCTGATCAACATTTGTACACGTTTTCCTGCAACAGGCACCTGCTTTTTCTGGCCATTGGAAACATACTGAAGAATGCGATCAAGTTTTCAGACGGGAAAAGAGTAGACTGTGTACTCACAGCCAACAACCATAAGACCTCCCTCATCATCCGCGATTACGGAATAGGCATCAATGAAGAAGATCGTAAGAATATCTTCAGGCCTTTTTTCAGGGCATCCAATGCAAAAAAATACGAAGGAGTGGGCATTGGGTTATCGCTCAGTGAAAAAATATTCCGCTTGCACAATGTTTTATTGACCGTTCGTTCACAACCTGGAAATGGAACCGATATGATCATGGAGTTCCCCCAACATTAAAGGATTCTAATGATATACTAATGCCCGGCTAATCTCAGGCTAAGACGCTCTTAATAAGCCGCTTCTAGTTTTGCGTCGCTATTGAATCTGAAATAGTTAACACGCAAAATGATCTATTATGAAATTGATGTTGAGCAGTATTTGTTTCCTGTTGGCGGGCTTATTGTCATTTGTGCCATTGTATGCACAAGACCGGCTTTTAAAAGGGCGCGTACAAGACGGAACATCCCATTTACCTATAACAGGAGTTTATGTTTCCTGTAAAGAAAACCATGCCAATGTGATCACTGATTCATCGGGCCGGTTTACGCTAAAAATAACTAACCAGTTATGTACACTGGTGATCAAATCGATGGGGTATGAAACCAAACAAATGACCGTTACCCCGTTGGACAATGACCTCGTGATTCCTTTGACCGCAGATGTACAGGAGATGAGAGAAGTCGTGGTAACGGGTTATACACAGCAGAGCAGGAACAAGACCACGGGCGCTGTGTCTACCATCAAAGCTGCTGCCATAGATAACAACCCCGTTGGATCATTCGATGTGATGCTGCAAGGACGTGCACCAGGATTATATGTAGGAACGCCTACAGGGCAACCTGGTGAAGCTGGTCGTGTTACCATACGCGGACTGGGTTCCATTAACGGCGATACTAATCCGCTTTATATTGTAGATGGAGTTCCCATTGCTGCCGCTTCTTTTGCCGCTTTGAATACAGATGATTTCGAATCTATCAACGTGTTGAAAGATGCGGCTTCTACAGCACCTTATGGTTCGAGAGCGGCTAATGGTGTGGTCGTGATCACTACCAAAAAAGGAATGGCACTGCCGGATGGTAAAGTGCGTATCAACTATAAAACACAGATGGGTTTTTCTGAGGTCAACAGTTCCAAGTGGGATATGATGAATACCTCACAGCGCCTGCAGTTTGAAGAGATACTGCAGGATCCCAACCTTCCGGGATGGGCTTATTCGGCGAATAACCCGAATAAGATCGTAAATGGAGTGAGCACGCCGAAAACAGCCGCTGATTATGCATTTGGCAAGCACTACCTCGATAGCCTGAAAACCATCAATACCGACTGGCGTAAATACTTACTTCGTAAAGCTTTTACACAATCGCATACATTGAACTTGTCGGGCGGTAATGATCGTACCCTGTTTTATATTGCCGCTTCTTACCTGAACCAGGAAGGTATTGCATTGAATTCCAGCCTGAAACGCTATAGTTTGAGGGCCAATATCCAGAATACCAGCGGCCGTTTGAAATCGAGCCTGTCTGTTGGATTGTCTACCGCTGCTGTGCGTTACATACAGGACGAAGGTGTGGCGCCACAAGGGGGTGCAGCAGTAGGAGGTGGTGGTATTACAGAAAAGAATCCCATCGCCTCACTGTATTATGCATTGCCTTATCAGTCGCCCACTGATTCTGCCGGACCCGGTAATTTTGGTTCCAATGCCCTGGATGTGTATCGCAATAGCCTGCGTAAAGACAACCAGATCAAAGCGGTGGTCTCTCTGAATGAGGATTTCCGTTTGTCTTCCAACCTGCACCTGATCGGTACGGTGGGCATCGATTACCAGCAATCCAATTTTACCAACTATCTCAATCCCGATTCTTATTATGGCGCGCAGGAACCGAATGGCAACCGCGGATCTTACCAGCGCAGCCTCGCAACCAGGCTGGGTTTGATTGCGAACGGGGGCATTCGCTACAACAAAAAATGGGGTGACCACGAACTGGAAGCCAACCTGCTGGCTGAAATGAACCGGATCAAAGGAGAAGGTTTTGGCTTTACCGGTTACGGATTGAACAGCTTGCTTCTCAATACACCTGCCGGTGTATCACAGGGTACGGCTGATAATAATTTCATTCCTGCTATAAGCGGACAAACCACACCCGATAACCTGTTGTTGTCGCAGATAGCCATTGCCCGTTATTCTTATTCCAACAAATACACATTGTCGGCAAGCCTGAGAAGAGATGGTTCTTCGCAAGTGCCTGCTTTGAACCGGTATAAATATTTCTATGCTGTAGGCGGCAGTTGGAATGTGCTCTCTGAATCCTTTGCCGAACGATTGAGAACTCACTTTTCTTACTTGCGGCTGAGAGCCAGTTATGGCCTCACCGGCAATGCAGGCGGATTTGCCAGCGATTATGGATACAGGGAGCTGTATGCGCCGGCCAACTATGCAGGGCAAAGCGCTTATGAGTTGCAAACCCCAGGTAACCCGGCTTATAACTGGGAGATGAATCGTATTGCAGACGTGGCCGTTGAAGCCGGGTTCTTCAAGAACAGACTGCGTACCGAGCTTGATTTTTATAACCGTATTACCGATGGCCTGTTTGTGAACAGGAACCTTTCCCTCACAACCGGTTTTGCTACCATTTCATCCAATGAGGGAAGGATCAGGAACAGGGGTGTGGAACTGATGATAGAAGGAGACATCATCAAACAAAAGGATTGGAAAGTGACGGCTGGTCTGAACCTGGCTTATAACCAGAACATGGTGTTAACACTGGGTAATGAGCGCAAGATATTTGCCGATGAAGCATCGATGAGTTTACCAGGTTATGCACTGGGAACTTTTTATGCTGTTCGCTGGCAAGGTGTTGATCCTGCAACAGGGGCCCCGATTTATTTAACAAAAGATGGAAAGACCACCAACACATATAATTCAGGTGATGCAGTACCCATGGCAGGTAAGGTATACGATCCTCCTTACAAAGGCGGCTTTACCCTGAATGTTACCTATAAACAATTTGAAGTTTCGTTGCTGATGAGTTTCATCAAAGGTATGTCCAGGCTCAATTATCCCAACCTGTATGCCCACTCGGGTGATGCCAACTACAGGCAGTATAATCAATCGGCCGATATGCTGAATATCTGGCAGAAACCCGGTGATCATGTTGCTTATGCAGGGGCGCAGTATCCTACTTTCTTTACTTCCAGGGATATCATGAGTGCCGATTACCTTAAGCTTAGGAACCTGTCCATTGCATACCATGTTCCTTTGGGAACAAACCTGTCGAAATACATACACGGGCTGAAAGTTTTTGCATACGGACAGAACCTGTTCTCATTCATGAAATGGCGTGGGTTTGATCCGGAAGATGCCAATGATATTGCGCAATATGAATATCCTATGCCCAGAATGATCACAGGTGGTATCAATGTTTCATTTTAAATCAAAAGCATTATGTACACAATGAACAACATTACAATAAAGAAATGGTTTGTATTTTCTTTCCTGATCATACTGGTATCCGGTATGCAGTCATGCACCAAGCAACTGGAAAAAACACCTGTTGACCAGGTAGACGGCCAGGCCGTTTTCTCATCCGTACAAACATTGGAACAGGGCGTATTGGGCGTGTATGCCGACTGGCAGGAAGAGTATATCATGCAATTGGCAAGTGTGCCCACAGATGAATGCCGCATTGGTTTAAAGAATGCGGGTGTGAACAGCAGTGCACAATCATTGTTCAGGTGGACTTTCTCTGTTGGCGATAAAGAGATTGCCAGCCCCTGGGCCACTGCTTACCAGATCATAGGAAGGGCCAATAGTATACTGGAGCATATCGGTACAGTGCCCGTAAAGAATGCGAGCGAGGAAATAAAGAGAAACCAGCTGAAGGGGGAATTGCTGGTCATCCGGGCTTTTCAGCATTTCGACCTGTACAGGGCTTATGCTTATGCGCCGGTGTACACGCCCGATGCAGCCGCTGTTCCTTATATTACGCGTACGGATCTTGATTCCAAACCTTCCCGCCCAGCTACCGCTGATTTTTTCAAATTATTGAAACAGGATATATCCGATGCAGAAACCCTGCTTGCTCAACAGACAAGCAGCACTAATATCAGGATGGGCCTGAATGCACTGCAATCGCTGGAAGCCCGGGTAGCGCTGTATGCGGGCGACTGGCAAGGAGCCATTGATAAATCCTCCCTGCTGATCAATAAAATTCCATTGGCAACACCGGATGTTTTTCCTGCCATATGGCAGGATCAAAGCGATGCGGAAGTGATCTTTAAACTGAAGCGCACCAATCGCAGCGCTTTCCGTCCGGGTGATGTATGGAAAAATGTTGCTACCGGTATTGTATATTTTGCACCGGCGCTCAAACTGATGCGGTTGTATGACAGCGCCAATGATGTGCGTTACAGCAGTTACTTTGCTACAGATTCCTCTTTGATAACAGGCGGGCAATTACCAAATACCATCAATAAATATGCGGGACAGCCGGGTGCTCTTAACCTGGCAGACGTAAAAGTATTTCGTACAGCGGAAATGTACCTGATACGTGCAGAGGCTTATGCACGTATGGGCAGACTGGCAGATGGTACCAATGATCTGAATACTTTACGTGCCGCAAGGATACAAGGTTATACCAGCCAGTCCTTCGCCAGTAATACGGATCTTATCAGGGCCATTCTTACAGAACGATACAAAGAACTGGCATTTGAGGGGCACCGGTTATTTGATTTGAGGCGCACTAATAGCAATATAGAGCGCCTGGCAGATGATTTACCGGCCGGTGTTACCAAGAATCTGTTGCAACCTTCCGAATCAGTATATCACACGCCCATTCCGCAGGCAGAATTGCTGGTGAACAGTAATATCCTTCCTAATAATCCCGGATGGTAGTACCGGTTGTTCAATAAGCGTAAGACAGGAGGTAGTGCGCTGGTCCTCATTGGCTTCTGTCAATGGGGATTTTTTTTTTTGTGATAAAAACGTAGGGGAACAACCGGAGGGAACACAACGGATACACGGTTGAGAACATAGCACTCGAAATATTGCTAGGCCATCAAACAATAAAATCCGGAAAGAAAATTATCTTTAAACAAATAACAGCTTTATGATAAAACCATCGGTTGCAACCAAACATGGATTGTTGTTGTGCTTTGCCTTTCTTTTGTTGATACAGGCAAACGCACAAAATAACCTTGAACAATTATATAAGTTATCCGATGCTAAAAGCAGGAGCATTAGTCCGGAGAATTTTACAGGAGCAAAAGGTATGGGCGGGATGGCTACCACCGGTACCGGCGCTTCTGCTGCCAGGGAACTCGGACAAACCTGGAAGCTGAGTCCCTCTGTAGTGATCAAATCACACACCGCATTCACACTGGCCGATATCGATTCCAGCGGCTGTATCAATCATATCTGGATGACACCAACCGGCAACTGGCGCAATAGCATCATCCGTTTTTATTGGGATGGAGAAAGTACGCCCAGTGTGGAATGTCCGGTGGGCGACTTTTTTTGTATGGGATGGGGACAGTACGCGCCGCTCAGCTCTCTGGCCGTTTGTGTGAACCCGGGCAGTGCGTTCAACTGCTACTGGCCAATGCCGTTCAGGCGCCGTTGTAAGATCACGATGGAGAATATAGATGATAAGGATATGACCCTTTATTATTCCATCAATTATGAGCTGAAAGAAATTGCCCGCGAAGCTGCCTATTTTCATGCACAGTACAAGCGCATCAACCCTAACCCTTATAAAAAAGATTATGTGTTGCTGGATGGTGTTACGGGTAAGGGGCAATATGTGGGAACCTATATGGCCATTGGTGTACATGCCAACGGCTGGTGGGGTGAGGGAGAGATCAAGTTCTATATGGATGGTGACAGCCAATTCCCTACGATATGCGGAACCGGAACGGAAGATTATTTCTGCGGAAGCTATGATTTTGATACCAGGAGTAAAAACGCATCAGGGGTTATGGAGAGCAATTATACTGCATTCAACACACCATATGCCGGGCTGGTACAGGTGATACGTCCGGATGGGCATTATAATTCCCAACAAAGGTTTGGCCTATACCGCTGGCATATTACCGATCCTATACGTTTTGAAAAGAATTTAAAGGTAACCATACAAGACCTGGGCTGGCACAACGATAACAGCGGCCGGTATTTGCCATTGCAGGACGATATTGCCAGTGTTGTATTCTGGTATCAGGCAGAGCCTCATGGCAGGTTCCCGCAACTGCCGGCTAAGGATGAGCTGGAAGTGAACTAATGGGCGCACCAATATTCCATTCGAATGTCTGCCCTTGCATAAGGCGAAGTATCGATGGGAATTTCTTTAAAACCTAATTTCAGATATAATGAGATAGCCGGCTTCAATTTTCTGTTCGATTCCAGCCAGATTCTTTTGGCGCCCGTTAATGCTAACCCAACATGGATAACTTTACGGGAAAGCTGGCACCTGCAATAAATCTAAAGTCTTTCTAAAAAAGCAAACATGAGCGAATTGACGTTTAGAAATGCCACTGTAGAAGACCTGCCCAAAATAGTTGAGATCTATAATTCAACCATTTCATCAAGAATGGTAACGGCAGATACAGAAAATGTTACAGTTGAAAGCAGGTTAAAATGGTTTGAGGAACATTCTCCTGCTAAAAGACCACTTTGGATAATAGAAAATGAAAGCGGAGAAACGATCGGTTGGGTGAGCTTCCAATCGTTTTATGGAAGAAAGGCATACGATGCAACGGTGGAAGTTAGTATTTACCTGGACGAAAACCAGAGAGGAAAAGGCTTGGGAAAAATCATTCTGCAATATTGCCTCAACAACGCTCCCCAATACGGAATCAAAAACCTGCTTGGGTTTATATTTGCTCATAATGATCCAAGTATAAAACTATTCAAACATTTCGGTTTTGAAGATTGGGCAACATTGCCGAATGTTGCAGTGTTAGACGGCCAGGAAAGAAGCTTGAAGATATTGGGCAAACGCCTGATAGATTAGTTATCTGTGTGTTACTACAATTGTTGGTTTATCTCCATAAGCCCATCCATAAGATTTGGAAAGTTCCAGAGCGTGTTCATAAGTTCTGGAACCCATTATATAGCAATCTATTGTTTTAAGGAATTCTGTTGGGTCTTGTCCGGCAACCCCATTTTCGTAGTAATCAGGTGTTTCAAACCACGAAACGCTGTTGTCTTTTTTGGCAATCATTCCATCAAGACTCGAAACCATGTGTATCGTTAATGCAAATGTGCCTGTTGTCATGTTCGTAACGGGTTTCATAAAAGTAACCGTTATTTCCTGGTTTCTTACACACCTGGGTATGCTCAGGATGATGCTGTCAACACTTACCCAGTGAATTACGAGAGGTATAAAAGCGGATAATTATCGCAAATTAAAAGTATTATTTTGCACTATTTTGATGACGAAATAGTATATTTGCGAACAATCATTCAATTAAATGGAATACCGATTAATCATAGACGTAATAAATTTGGTTCATCAATTTGAACTGGAAAATCATAAAGAAGCTGTTTATAGTGACGATGTAGAGGGGTTTAAAAAATGGGTTTGCAGCACTACGATAGAACCTGGTATTGTAGCGGAGCCCAAATGGGAAGGTAAAGAAAACGGCAGGAGTTTAGATAGTGTTATCAACACTTTTATCGTGCATATGAATAGGTATGCTAAGTATTATTCTAAATCTGCCATCAATGGCTCTGCATTTTCTACGCAGGAAGATTTTATCTACCTCATTAACCTCAAAGCTTTCGGTGCCATGTCCAAAATAGAACTTATTAAGAAAAATGTGCACGATAAGTCAGCAGGCATCCAGATCATCAATCGTTTGATACAAAACGGGTGGGCAGAGCAAACGCATTCTGAGGTAGACAAACGTAGTAAAGTAATCCAAATTACCCCGGCAGGTATTGATGTTTTGGAAAAGCAAATGGAGAAGATTCGTAAAGCTTCACAGGTGGTTACCGGTAACCTTACCTATGCGGAAAAAATGGATCTGATACGGTTACTTTCCAAATTGGACGACTTCCATCACTCCATTTATTGCATGAATGTGGAAATACCTGAATTATTGGATGTAGCATATAGCCGGCTAAGTTAATTGTCAGGATAATTTTAAGGGGATTATGAAACGTGCAATACCAAAGAAGAAAATAGCCGTCATCGGTTCTGGGTTTTCGGGAATGTCAGCCGCGGCATACGCAGCTAATGCCTGTAACGATGTACATGTTTTCGAAAAACACCATCAACCTGGGGGTAGGGCAAGGCAGTTTGTTACGGAGAATGGATTTGTTTTCGATATGGGGCCGAGTTGGTACTGGATGCCCGATATCATAGAAGGTTTCTTTACAGATTTCGGTTATCAATCTTCAGACTTCTATAAGCTGGTGGCATTAAACCCTCAGTTTGAAATGGTTTTCGCTGATGGGAATATTGAAGTGCCTGAAAAATATGAAGCATTAAGGAATCTGTTTGAGCAGTTAGAGTACGGCTCTGGCAACAAATTGGACCAGTTCATGCGATCGGCGAAATTCAAGTATGAGGTAAGCATGAAAGAATTTGTAAACAAGCCTTGTCACAATTGGTGGGAATTTTTATCACCTAAAATAGCAGGTAGTGCATTAAAACTGGATTTGCTGAGCAGCTTTCGCGCTTATGTAGCCAAATATTTTGCAAACCCAAAACTGAGGTCTTTAATGGAGTTCCCGGTCATTTTTTTGGGGGCATCCCCTAAGAATATCCCTGCTTTATACAGCTTCATGAACTATGGGGGCTATGCTTTAGGTACCTGGTATCCAATGGGGGGATATTACCAATTGGCTTTGGCTATGCAAAATGTTGCGGAGAAACAAGGGGTGACATTTCATTTCAATCAAAATGTTGAAAAGATAAACATAGAGGATGGAAAAATTAAGTCATTGCAGGTTAATGGTATCAACCATGAATTTGATGTTGTAATTGCGTCTTCCGATTATCATCATACGGAAACACTTTTGCCTGAAAGGCTTAGAAATTATGATGAGAAATATTGGAGAAAGAAAGTTTTTGCTCCTTCCAGCCTTATTTATTATTTGGGGTTTGGAGAAAATATTCCTAACCTAAAACATCATACGCTGTTTTTTGAAAACGACCTGGATGAACACATCCGGTGCATATACGAAAAGAAAAAATGGCCTGAAAACCCACTGTTTTATTGCTGTTGCCCATCAAAAACAGACCCCACCGTAGCGCCTGAATGCGGGGAAAATCTTTTTTTGCTGATGCCCCTGGCTATAGGAATCGATGACGATGAAACAACAAGAGAGAAATATTTGAAGGAAATGCTTTCAAGAATAGAAAAACATACAGGCACAACAGACCTGGTTTCTAAAATAGAATATAAGAGAAGTTATTGCGTGCGTGATTTTATTTCGGATTACAATGCTTATGGCGGTAACGCTTACGGACTTTCTAATGTTTTAAGTCAGACAGCGGTATTGAAACCAAAAATCCGCAATAAGAAAATCAGCAACTTGTTTTATACCGGCCAGCTAACCGTACCCGGACCCGGGGTACCTCCTTCCATCATCTCCGGAAAAATTGTAGCAAACGAAGTGAATAGTCTAAATTATCAAAAGATATGAAAAAACTGTTTGATGAATTGTCTTACGATGTAAGCAAAATAGCTACTAAAAAGTATAGCACCAGTTTTTCATTTGGCATACTGGCGTTGAAACCTTCTATCCGTCCAGCCATTTATGCTATTTATGGATATGTAAGGCTGGCAGATGAAATAGTGGATAGCTTTCACAGTTATGACAAAGAAAAATTATTGAATAGATTGAAAATTGAAACCAATATTGCTTTAGAAGAAAGGATTTCGCTAAACCCTATTTTGCAATCTTTTCAGGAAACCGCTCACAAATATCAAATAGACAGAAAGCTGATTGACCGGTTTTTACACAGTATGGAAATGGATCTGCAAAAAATGGATTATAATTCTGACCTGTACAATGAGTATATATACGGTTCTGCAGAAGTAGTTGGTTTGATGTGTTTGCAGGTATTTACAGAAGGAAACAAAGAGAAATACGAAGAACTAAAATCATATGCAATGAAGCTGGGTTCGGCATTTCAGAAGGTTAATTTTTTAAGGGATTTGAAAGATGATTATCAAATTTTGGGTCGTACTTATTTCCCGAACATAAACATCTCTGTATTTGATAACGCTGTAAAGTGTCAGATTGAAAAGGAAATTGAAACAGAATTTACAGAAGCTTTAAACGGCATTAAAAAGCTTCCCAATTCATCGATGTTTGGGGTTTACCTGGCTTATAAGTATTACCTCTCTTTGTTTGGAAAAATTAAAAATACGAGTTCGCAGGAAATTCTAAAAAACAGGATCCGCATCCCGAATTCTCAAAAAGCATTTGTAGCCCTGAAAAGTTATTTACGCTATAAAGCGGCTTTTCTATGATGAGTTTTTGGAGCATATTGATATGGAATGCAGCACTTCAAATGAACGTGCTGTTAAGTGGGATCGGCTTGGATTATGTAAGGAGTAATTATTACAAGGCGGTTACAAATAAAAACTTGTGTGCACAAATGATTGAAGATTTGAAACCGGTCAAAAGTGAACCGCTGTATTTAGCTTATTTAGGTGGTTTGCAGGCAATATGGGCGAAGCATGTGTTTAATCCAATTGCCAAACTCAATACATTCAGAGAAGGAAGGAGGAATATTGAAAAAGCGGTTTTAAACGAACCGAATAATGTCGAGATTCGATTTATCAGGTTCTCTATAAAAAAAAATGCACCATTTTTTTTAGGTTACTATCCAAACATCGAAACAGATAAAGAGTTTCTTAAAATGCATCGGAATGAAATTACATCAAAAGTCGTACTGAAAAATATAAATGAAGCTCTAAAAGATTAAATAATGCGGTACCAGTTATATAAAGAACAGCAATTAAATTGCGATATAGAAACTGCTTGGCAGTTCTTTTCATCGCCATATAATCTGTCAAAAATTACCCCTAAAGAAATGAACTTTGTAGTTTTATCTGATACAGGTAATCAGCCTGTTTATGAGGGAATGGAAATTGACTACAGGGTGTCTCCACTTTTAAAAATTCCTATGAAATGGAAAACCAGGATAACGCAAGTGAATTTTCAAAAAAGTTTTAGCGATTTTCAGGAAAAGGGGCCGTATAAATATTGGAGTCACTTTCACGAATTTATACCCAACGAAAAAGGTGTCTTGATGAAAGATACGGTAGATTATGAGTTGCCTTTAGGGGTTTTTGCAGCCATAGCGTATCGATTATTCATAAAGAATAAATTGGAAAATATTTTCGATTATCGTTTTCGTGTAAGCTTCCCCTGAATGTTACCCATGTGAGGTTAGAGTTAACGACCAAAAGCTTGTTAACTTTAAACTTTGAAACACATGAAAAAAGGAAGATTTACCGAAGCGCAGATTGTATCTGCAATGAAGAAACAGGAATCAGGAATTGCTGTTAAAGAGATTGCCCGAGAGATGGGTATCAGCGAAGCAACGTTTTACAATTGGAAGGCTAAGTATGGAGGCATGGAAGTGAGTGATGTTGTAAAAATGAAGCAGATGGAAGCTGAGATCAGTGAGTACAAGAAGATCGTGGCGGAGTTAAGCCTGGAGAACCGGGCAATGAAGAACCTGATCGCAAAAAAGTTTTAACGCCTGAAGCGAAACGGGAAACTGTTCATCATCTGATGGAAGAAGAGCAGTTAAGTAACCGTAAGGCGTGCGAACTGGCAGGTATATCCCGCAACACCTACCGGTATCAACCAAAACCTAAGGATGACAGTGAAGTTCAGGATGCACTGACGGTTTTAACAACCAAACATGTTGCCATTGGATTTTGGCAGTGTTGCTATCGTCTTTGGAATAAAGGGCATGAATGGAATCATAAACGGATCTATCGGGTATACACAGATATGAAGCTGAATATCCGTCGCAGAGGCAAGAAACGGCTCCCAGAGCGGATAAAGCAACCCTTAAACGTTCCAACAGCACCTAACCAGGTATGGAGCATTGATTTTATGACCGACACGCTCGTAGATGGCAGAAGGTTCCGATTGTTCAATGTGATGGATGATTTTAACCGTGAATCGCTGGCGATAGAGGTTGACACCTCACTTCCGGCACTCAGGGTGATCAGGGTACTGGAAAGACTGATTGTTCAGCGAGGCAAGCCTGCCAATATCCGTTGCGACAATGGCCCAGAGTTTATCAGCCACAAACTGGAAGAGTGGTGCAATGATGAGCAAAGACAGATTACGATACAATTTATTCAACCGGGGAAACCCACACAAAATGCATACATAGAAAGGAAGAATGGAAGCATCAGAAGAGAAGTATTGAATGCTTACCTGTTTTATCGTTTGTCAGAAGTGAGAGAACAGACCGAAGAGTGGAGGATCGACTATAACACTGAACGACCACACAAATCGTTAGGTTATCTCTCACCGATCAGGTATGCGCAAATGATGGAAGAACGAAAAAACCTTATCTTAGAAAACTCTAACTAAGCGTGGGTAAAAATAAAGGGGAGCCGACATTCGGACTATAGAAAAAATTTTTAACCAAATAGGTTCATCAAAATGAACTTTTTAACCATCTTGTTGGTTTTTGTTTCAATGGAAGGGGCTACCTGGCTCATTCATAAATATGTAATGCATGGCTTTCTGTGGTTCTTGCACAGGGACCATCACGACCATAGTAACAAGGGGGCTCTTGAAAGAAATGATTTGTTTTTTGTGATTTTCGCAACTCCTGCCATTGCGTTACTATATGCCGGAATAAAGCATGATTTTAGCTATTTGTTTTTCATTGGATTGGGCATCACATTGTACGGAATGGCGTACTTTTTTGTACATGATATTTTTATACATCAAAGAGCAAAGATTTTGAGCAATACGCAGAATCCTTATTTGTTGGCAATCAGGCGGGCGCATAAGCAACATCACAAACATTTAGGTAAAGAAGATGGTGAATGCTTTGGTTTTTTGTGGGCACATTTTAAATATTTTAAAAAATATACCCCTAAAAAGCTATAATGCAATCTTACACATATTTACTGGTTGATTTCTTTACTATCATTATTTGTCTCGTTGCATCTTTTGATAAAAGAGTGCAGTTCTACAGATATTTTGGCAATTTTTTATTGTCAAGCACCATTGTTGCTGTTCTTTATATTTTATGGGATGTTTGGTTCACTAAAATGGGCGTCTGGTGGTTTGATTTGAATTACACTTTAGGCATAGTAATTGCCGGACTACCACTAGAAGAATGGTTGTTCTTTTGGTGTATTCCATTTGCTTGCGTATTCACCTATTTCTGCTTAGAAAAATTCTTTGATCTTGGTTGGGCGAACTCATTAAACAACTTAATTGTATTTACAAGTTCTATTGTACTGGTGGTTATCGCCCTTTTGCATTATCAGAAAACATACACATTGATTACGGCGCTGGTAACGCTGTGTGTGCTTATTTTTCTGCATTTTATAGCTAAAAAAGAATGGATAGGGCAGGCGTCATTTGTTTTTTTTGTTTTACTACTGGGATTTATTCCTGTGAATGGCGTATTAACGGGCACCTGTATTGAATCACCTGTTGTTAATTACAATCCGGGTGATTTTTTAGGGATTAGAATTTTAACCATTCCGATTGAAGATGTCGTTTATGGTTACAGCCAGTTTCTACTGAATATTTACTTTTTTAAACTTTTTCAAAAGCAAAATTGCAAACACGCTAATTAAACAGCTGAATTATTTAAAATATTCAATATATATAGTGATGAAAAAGGATAATGTTGTATTAGTAAATCGTCAAGACCATGCTATTGGCGAAATGGACAAAATAGAAGCTCATTTAAAGGGAGCACTTCATAGGGCTTTTTCAATTCTTATATTTAATACCAAGGGTGAAATGCTTTTACAAAAAAGAGGCAATCAGAAATACCACGGAGCGGGCCTATGGACCAATACGTGTTGCTCGCATCCCCGGTTAGGTGAAGATGTGAAACAAAGTGCCAGAGAACGATTAATATTTGAAATGGGGCTAGACTGTGAACTGGAGTTTTTATTTTCTTTCGTTTACAGATCAAATGTTGAAAATAACTTGATTGAACATGAGTTTGATCATGTCTTTATTGGTTATTCAGATTTGCAGCCCAAACCTAATGTTATGGAAGTGCAGGATTTTAAATGGATTTCCAGGACAGACTTAAGGGCTGAAATTGAAGACCATCCTGAACAATTTACTTGTTGGTTCAGAGAGATTGTTGCAAAAATATGGGATAATATTTCTGCAGTTTATTCTCTCTGATGTTTTGTAAATCCTTCCATCACCGTTTGCATGATTTTTATTTTTACAGATCTGGGAAGGATTCTCAATGAATACACCAATACTTTTGAAAGCATCCCTGGAATAACATTTCTTTGTTTTCCCAGTGCTGATAAAATGGGGACTCCGATTTCGGATGGTTTTAATGCTTTACTCATTTTCATATCAGCTCGTTGACCAAAACCGCTTTCGACAGGTCCTGGTGCTGCTGCCAGCACATCAACATTGAAAGGTTTTAGTTCTACTGATAAGGCTTCGGCAAATGATTGTATGTAGGCTTTCGTAGCGGCGTAATTGGCTGCATAAGGTACTCCTTGAAATGCAACCAAAGAGCTCAAAAAAATAATTCCACCACGTTGTTGTTGTTTGAACTTTTGGCTAAAATAGTGTGTAAATGAAAGCACTGCTTCGCAATTCAATCGAAGCATATTTATTTCTGAATGAAGCGAAGCGTCGACAAACAATCCTGAGGTGCCATAACCAGCATTGTTTATGAGCAGGCCAACATTAAGGTTTTGTGAAGCCTGAATAATTTTTTCAACGCCTGATGGCTCTGATACATCTGCGTCAACAATTTTTATTTGAATATTATTTTTGAGCTTTAAATTATATTGGACTGACTTTAATTTTTCTAAATGCCTGGAGTTGAGGATGAGATTAAAATCTGCATTTGCTAATTGTGTTGCTAACTCCAGGCCAATTCCCGATGTAGCACCTGTAACAATAGCCCAATCTCCGTATTTGGTTTTCAATCTCTTTTGCTCTTTAGTTGATAGTTTCATGATGTTTTTATTTTGACTTAATAAATGGCTTGGCCTGCAATGCCTGAACAAGAACAAACACGGCAAACAGCAGGTAAAATCCGCTTAGTGCAAAAACTGCTTTTTTGGTTTTAAAAACATAAAATGAAAGCAGAGGAAGTATTTGCAGCGCATGGATTCCGATGAAATGAGCAACCCGTAAGTCACCTTCTTTCATGTTCCATTTGAAGACCGGCAGAAACGTATTTTGGACTTCTTTTCCGATACTATGTGTTTGTCTGCCGCCCATCATTAAACCCTGGAAAGAAAAAATGACAAAAATTATGATACTTAGCCTAATGGCCCATATATAGTAATCGGGGAGATTGGGGAAATCTGTTTGGAGAAAAACTTTCCCTACATAAGCGGCGTAAACGGTAATGGCAATTGCTGCAATTGCCATTCCTCCAAACATCAATCTATAAAAAGGTGTTGCTAAATTAAAGTGAGACTCTTGCCCTCTTGCTGCTTGAATGGTGATATAAATAATTTCAAAACTAAAAAGAAAAATATTTGCCCAGTTGAAAAGCCTGATGTTGAACGACGGAAGGTAGTAGCAATACCAGGCCATTGTTGCTACATACACGCCTATGGACAAAGCAAACTTGAATGGCTTATACCATGCATTGATGCCTGCCACTTGTGTAGAGGTTTTCTTCGCGAGGATAAAAAATAAGGCTGCCATCCCAAGATTTATTATCGCAAACCAAAACAGCGATTGGTTTCTGTCTTTTAGTGCTTCTATAAATATGCTCATTAAGCAAAACTATTTGAAGCGCAACTTTTAAGCGATAACAAATGTTTAGATTTTTTTGATGCTTGCTTTTTTCAACCTGCTCAAATGAATTGGCGTAATGCCAAGGTAAGAGGCAATCATATGTTGTGGTACACGGTCGTGTATGTTTGGAAAAACCTCTGTGATGGTGTCATAACGTTCCTTTGGGGTTCTGGTATAAAGATTTTTCAATCGATTATCCTGATAAACAAAATAAAACTCGGCAATTAATCTGCCTAACTTATCGCCTTGGTTTAAATTTTTGTATCCCCATTCAATCGCTGCCCTGGGCATTACAACTGTTTCCGTTTCTTCTTCGGTTTGCAATGTATACAGCGAAGGTTGTTTTAACATGAAAGCAGAATAGTCGGCAATAAATTGATTCTCCAAAGCGAAATGCAAAGAATGTTCTGTGCCATCTTTGTCTGTTACAATAACCCGGATCAACCCTTTGTTGACAAAAAAAATCTCGTTGGGAACAATGTTAGGCCGGCTCACCACTTCATAGCGTTTGAATTTTTTTACGATACAACGACTCAGGAAATTTTCAAACTCCTTGTCTGAAATTTCAATCATTTGTCTTATTGTTTGCCTGATTTGCTCCATTTAGGTCTAAGGCTTTTTTATGTATACAACGAAGATAAATACATAAGTTTAGCAATGTGTACTATATATCGTTCAAAAGCATCAGTTGCTTCGGATGCCAGTGCAAAGGAGAATAGCACATTGTCCAATGAAAATGAGTGATTGCTATTGATTTTTATCATCAGTTGTTTCTCATTTTTAATATACAAAGATGTTTTATTTAAAACTATAATGGATGTAGCTGTTATGCATAATACGCCGTAAGGGTCATTTCACTCTTAGCAACTGGGCATTGATGGCTACTACTATTGTGCTCGCGCTCATCAAAATGGCGCCCAATGCCGGGCTTAATACAAATGACGGATATAATACGCCAGCCGCCAGTGGAATGGCCACTACATTGTATCCCATTGCCCATAGTAAGTTTTGGATCATTTTCCGGTAGGTTGCCCTGCCAAAAGCAATCAACTGCACTACATCTTTCGGGTCACTGTTTACCAGTATGATATCGGCTGTTTCTGCTGCTACATCTGTGCCGGAACCAATGGCAATGCCCACATCTGCCTGGGCCAGGGCAGGAGCATCGTTTACACCGTCTCCGGTCATGGCAACGATTTCTCCTTTATCCTGGAGCTCCTTAACCTTGCTTTGTTTTTCGTGTGGCAATACATTGGCCAAATAACCATCCATTTTAAGCTTTTTTGCCACAGCTGACGCTACTTTTTCATTATCGCCGGTTAAAAGAAATGATTTTATATTCATCGCTTTTAAATCTGCAATCGCCTCCGCAGCGGTTTCCCGGATACTGTCTGCTAACGTAATAATGCCGGCCGGCTTATTATCTATCAATAGAAAGTTCACAGTGTCTGTCGATTGGTCAACTTCCGCAGGTATGTCCGGCATCTCCCTGTTTTCCTGTTTAAAATAATTAGGACCTGCAGACACGATGCTTTTCCCATTTACCATGCCGGTAACACCCACTCCCTGTATATACTTAAAATCCGTGGCCCTCCATAACTCCAGGTCCTTTTCCTTTAATTTTTGCATGATACCATGTGCGATATGGTGTTCTGAATTTTGCTGAAGGGCGGCCGCATATTGAAGCATATCGTCTGCAGAAAACAGTGTGGTCAACGGAATAACTTTTTGCACTTGATGGGAACCTTGGGTTAGTGTGCCCGTCTTATCAAAAATAATGGTAGTGATGTTTCGCGCGTTCTCAAAAGCTGTACGGTTACGGATAAGCAATCCATGTATGGCAGAAAGGGAGGTAGAGAGAGACACTACCAGGGGAATAGCCACGCCCAAAGCATGCGGACAGGAAGTGACCATGACCGTTACCATTCGTTCCAGCGCAAAAGACAATTCCTGGCCTCTGCTTAACCAAACGATGAAAGTAATAATGCCTACACTAATGGAAACGATGGTTAACCACCTGGCTACTTTGCCTGCGAGGCTCTGTGTTTTGGATTTGGCGCCCTGTGCAGATTGCACTATGTTGATTACCTTATTGAGGTAACTGTCACTCCCCGTACCAGTGACCCTTATTTTCAGAACGCCGTCACCATTTATGGAGCCGCCGATTATCTTCGCGTCTTTGTTTTTTTTCACCGGAACACTTTCGCCTGTAAGCATGCTTTCATTGAGATAAGAACTGCCTTCCAGAACCAGGCCGTCAGCCGGAACCTTTTCACCGGGTTTTATAACAACGATATCATTGTTCTGCAATTTTTGCAGCGGGATATCCCTTATTTCACCTTGCCGCTCTACATGCACCATTGCCGGCAATAAAGCCACCAGTGATTCCAGCGCCCGGGAAGCAGCCATCTGTGATTTCATTTCCAGCCAGTGGCCAAGTAACATAATGTCGATCAGGGTGGCCAATTCCCAAAAGAAATCCATTCCTCTCAGGCCGAATATTACGGCTACGCTATACACATAGGCAGTGGTAATGGCTACTGCCACCAAAGTCATCATGCCAGGATTATGCTGTTTCAGCTCTCTCACTAAGCCTATAAGAAAAGGCCGGCCTCCATAACCATAAATAAAGCTACTCAATGCCAGCAGTAGATATTTATCACCCGTAAATGATAATGTAAACCCCATCCACAGCTGTATCATCTGAGATAACAATAAAACAGGTATGGTAATCACCAGGCATAACCAGAAACGTTTTAGAAAATCTGCCGTATGGTGACCGGCATGTTCATCATGGTCACTATGTACATCCTGTTGTTTGTGGTGAACATGCTCCTGCATTTGCATAGCAGCATGGTCATGGTGATGATCGTGGTGCTGGCTTTCCATATGTTCTTTCTTTAGTTTGAGCCGGTCTTATCATTTGAATAAACGGGCAGGTTCCATCGGTAGCGTAATGCCAATAAACGTAAAACGAAACATACGATTAAAGCGATGATGGAGACCCAGTCGCTTGAAAACCATTTAAAGTAATTTCCCGCAACCACAATCAAAGCTCCTACAAGTGCGGCTGATGCATAAATTTCTTTTTCCAGTATAATGGGAACGCGGTTGAGTAAAATATCCCGCATCACTCCGCCACCAACGGCCGTTGTGATTCCCAAAAGAACAGCAACTTCCGAGTTGTGCCCATAAGCAAGAGTTTTTTGTGCGCCGGTGACTGCAAACAACGATAAGCCCAGGGCATCG
The DNA here is from genome assembly GCF_000515315.1 of Asinibacterium sp. OR53. Lineage (NCBI taxonomy): Bacteria > Pseudomonadati > Bacteroidota > Chitinophagia > Chitinophagales > Chitinophagaceae > Asinibacterium > Asinibacterium sp. OR53. The sequence goes on along the minus strand of NZ_KI911562.1, from coordinate 3,142,675 downwards.
AAAAATATCACCGGGTGATTGAGCCGCTGCACCAGGGGATATAAACCGATGGTCATTCCGGTAGATATTATTGCCGCTACAAGATAACGCCAGTTCGTGAATCCGGCAGGTGGGATGGCCCCGATGCACAGATCGCGGATGATTCCACCACCGCAGGCCACTGTAAAAGCAATGGCACAAATGCCGAACATATCCAGCCCGCGTTGTTTTGCCGCCACCGCACCGCTTATGGCAAAAACAAATGTGCCTGCCAGATCAAGAAACGTATAGAGTGCATGTAGTTTTTCCATTGTAGGGCGGCTGTCTATTTTAACCAGGCTACAGCAGCCGTCATCATGGCCGCCAAACCCGTTTTTAAAGTAGGGTGGATTACCGGAGCAAATTTAGGCGAATGGTTGCTGGGTATGGTGTTTATCTTATTATTCTTTTTGGCCTCCAGGTATATTTTAGGATCTGTTCCGCCAACGAACCAGAAAACATACGGCACTTTCCAATTTCTTCCAAAAATGCTGAAGTCTTCACTGGCAGAAGCCGGTTTGGTTTCAAATGATTTGTCTCCAAACCGGACATTGAATGCTTCCGCTAGTTTCGCTGTAGCGGCGGCATCATTCTCTGTAACCGGATAGCTGTCTATGTCTGTAAATTCAGGGTCTCTTGGTGCATTGGATGCGGAACATTCTGCGCAGCAGATCCGTTTAACTGCCGAAAGTATGTGATCCCGGACGCCATCATCAAAAGTGCGGATATTCAATTTTATTGTCGCATCATCTGGAATAATGTTTTCCTTGGTACCAGCCTGTAACGCCCCGATGGTCAGCACCGCATTTTCTATTGGCGCTATCTCACGTGAAACAATGGTTTGCAGCCGCATAGTAGCTGCCGCTGCCATGATCACCGGATCAATGGATGTCTGTGGTTGTGAACCATGTGCGCCACGGCCAAAAATTTTAACTTTAAGACTGTTGCCTGCTGATAGTATAGCGCCACTGCGATACATGACGGTGCCGGCTTCGCCAACCATCACATGTTGCCCGAGGATGATATCCGGCTTGGGAAAACGGTCCATCATGCCATCATCTATCATACTTTGCGCACCGCGACTTACTTCTTCGCCAGGTTGAAAAACGATCATTAAGGTTCCCTTCCATTGATCCTTGTGCTCTGAAAACAATCTTGCCGCTCCCATCAGCCAGGCTACATGCAAATCATGTCCGCATACGTGCGACACACCAACCTCTGTTCCTTCTTCATCTCTTGCTACTTTGGTACTGGCATAGGGCAGCCCGGTAGCTTCTGCAACAGGCAGTGCATCCATATCGGCACGAAGCATCACAGTGGGACCGTCTCCATTCTTCATAAGACCTACCACACCGGTTATCCCTATGCCCGTTGAAACTTCGAATTGATATTTGGTTAAATAGTCCGCAGCGATTTTAGCTGTCCGGAACTCCTGCATGGATAATTCCGGATTTCGATGGATATCTTTATATATTTCTTCCAGTTCCGGGAGCAGTTGATCAATGAAGCTATCCATTTTATCATTAAAGGATTTTATTTGAGCAATTTCCATAGTTCTTTGTGTTTAAACGGTGTTTATTTAATCATTGTTTTTATTGGGGACTTCGGGACTGTAATCAAAATGGCGATAATGGCTACAACAACCATAAAAACGTTGAACAGCAGTCCCACAGCAGCCGCATATCGTACATATATATTATCAGTCCTTCCCAGGAAAATATCTGCCATCGGCGCAGTACCATTTGTCTTGCTAATTCCGTAAAAGATGGCGGCAGAAATGGCAACACCAAAAGCTGCCCCCAGTGATGACGCCATTTTATAGATACCTGAAGCCGACCCGGCTTTATTACCAGGAACATTACTCACTGCTGCATCAGTAGAGGGAGTGGCATAAAAGCCGAGTCCAATCCCGAACAGTGTGAACCCAATGAACGCAACAATAATATACTCTTTCGCCAACAGAAAAGTAAAGCAGGTCAGTAAAATACCTATACCGGTTATGAAACAGCCAAGTAACATTGGCTTTCTTGGCCCCATTTTTTGAAGTAATTTTTCTCCCACCCGAATGGTGCTGAGTATGGCTACTAAATATCCGGCAGTCATTAGCCCGGATTGAAGAGATGACAGGCCAGCTTCTTCTTGTACCAGCGCTAATGAAACAAGCTGTGTCCCGGCCGCTCCGTTGAGCAGAAAGTTAGATAGTGTAGCCCCCGAAAATGTTTTGTTATTAAAGAGTGCCAGGTCGATAAAGCTGTTTTTGCCCCTGGTTTCAATCCTGAAAAAAGCAATGGCAGCAACAATGAAGATGGCAGTTCCCGTTAATACAGCAGGGCTTAACCATCCAAGACCAGCGCCCTGTCCAATAACAATGTTTAATGCTACCATGGCTATAACAAAAGCAATGAGGCCTGTCCAGTCAAAGGTTCTCTTATCCTGGGTCTGCTGTACCTTGCTTTCCGGGGTACCTCGCAACAATAAATAACTTACAATAGCCACAATGATGGATAAGATGAAAATCCAGCGCCAACCAACGGTAGAAGCGATCAACCCACCGAATAATGAGCTAAGCCCCGATCCGCCCCAGGAACCGATAGACCAAAAACTAAGGGCTCGCTGCCGCTCTTTGCCATCGAAATAAGCCTGCATCAATGCCAGGGTTGAGGGCATAATGCAAGCTGCTGAAAGTCCCTGCAAAATACGTCCGGCCAGTAAAAAAACAGCTGTGCCGGATGGAGAAATAACGATCAGAAATGACCCCGTAATACTCAATCCCAGACCTATGTAAGTCATCTTCATCCTTCCTATCCGGTCAGCCAATCCTCCGGCAATTACGATGAAAATTCCGGAAAACAAAGCGGTAATACTAACTGCAATATTGTTCAGGTTCTGGCTGATTTTCAGATCTGCACTCATTGCCGGCGCAATGTTTAAAGTTGTTTGAGCAAAAAGCCAGAAAGTGATGACAGCCAATACAATCCCTGTAATAAGTTTGTCTGTTCCACGGTAATTGGTGCCAACAGCGGGTATATCGGATGGCGTCATTGCAATAATATTATTTTGTTTTTACTAAATAATCGACCATTATTTTCACCCCCTCTTCGGGTGGAGTAGCTACAATGCCAAACTTCTTTTCAAACTTGCTGCTGTCAAAAATGTAGTCCGATTCATTTTGATACATCATTTCCGGAAATTCTTTCAACTCAGGAATGAATACTCCCATAATGAACAGCATCCACGTTGGAACCTTTTGAATCCTTGGCGGTACACCCAGGTTATTTGCGATCAGCTCAATCCATTGCTTTGTGGTCAGTTTTTCTTTTGTAGTAGGAACATGCCATACCTGGTTGTAAGCATCGGGCGTGTTTCCAAGCAATGCTGTTGCCTTGCCGGCATCTGGTGTAAAAGTATACGTGTGGATTTTGTTTATATTTCCAAACGCCAGTGCTTTCTTCCCTTTAAGCAGGTTTTTAACAGCCGTTTCTGCCAGCACGCTTTTATTAGTGTCAGGACCATAAAAATCTGCAGACCTTGCAATAAGGGCTGTAAGATGGCCTTTTTCAACTTCGCTCATAATCATTTCATGTAGCTGTTTCCTTACCATTCCTTTTTTGCTCGGAGGATCCAATGGAGCGTCTTCTGTCATATAGGGGATCGCTGATTTTGCATACATGTATACATTATCAAAGAATACCAGCCTGGCATTATGGGTTTTGCAGGCATTGATAACAGCCTGCAAAAAAGGGGGCCATGTATCCTTCCAGACTTTTAAGTTGTAATTAAACCCGATGGTTACATATACAACCTCGCTTCCTGATATTGCATCGCTGATTTTTTCCAGGTTCTTTACATCGAGCGGAAAGAGTTCGTCTGTGTCATTTACTTTTTTAGGGTTCCGGCTTACAAGCCTGATTTGATTCGTGTATTTTTTCAATTCTCTTGCTAAGGGATAGCCAATTGTGCCGCCGGAACCGATTATTGTTTGCATATTTTTTGAGGTGAATTATTGAGCAATTTTTATAAAATATAACCCATAATTGCTACGATACAGTATTACTGTTTGATGAATTCCCCGTCCGCTTTTATCATTACATCATTGCTGATGTCAAAAGGAGTAGCAGGACCAACATTGAAATCGCTTCGGTTTATCACTCCTGTGAGCTGGAATCCCGCCTTTGTTTTTTTAGACATAGGATCTTCATGCGTTCCCCTGTACCACAGCTCCATTGTAACGGTTTTAGTAACACCATGCAGAGTCAGGTTGCCAGTAATCTTAAACCTGTCCTTCATACCTGTTGTATTAATAATCGAAGTTGATTTGAAGGTCATAGCAGGATATTTGATCGCATCAAAAAAATGGGGGCTCCTTAAATCGTCATCCCTCATTTTCACCTCAGTATTTATAGATGCCACATCAGCAGAAAGTGTAAAAACGGCATCGCTGAAATCAGGTTTTGATGCGCTGATGGTTACGTCAAATTTTTGAAACAACCCAAAAATAGAAGAAAACCCCTGGTGTGTAACGGTGAAGGTTAGTTTGGAATGCCAGGGATCATCTTTCCATGTAGTGGTTTGAGAAAATAAAAGATTCGATGAAAGGAGGGTGGTCAGAAGAAATAATACTTTTTTCATGATTTGTAATCTTAATAATGCGTTATGAATATTGGTTTATTAAAGTCCATAGATCAGGATACGGCTTTTTTTAGGTGCGCCAGGCCATACCGGCGACTTCATTCCGTTTGCAATGGCGATGTACTGTTTTCCATTCACGGCATAAGAGATAATGCCGCCGCCGGTGGGCAGACCGGTTGAAGTTTTCCAGAGCATCTTCCCGTTTTGGGCGTCGAAAGCATAGAAATCTCCATTTTGTGCAGCACTGAATACAAGGCCGCCGGCGGTAGGAGTTACGCCTGCCAGTACAGGGGCAGGCGCTTTGAATTTCCATTTCACCGTTCCATCTTTGGCATTAAAAGCGGTAAGCCAGCCTTTTGCTTCTGAGGGGGGATCAAAAATATATCTTCCTCCCAGCCAGATACCTCCTGGTTGAGGCGCCATTCTTGCTGAATCCAAAGGGGGCATTATTCCCTTAACTCCCCAATCAACAGCGCCTACATAAATACAGTCGAGCTCGGGGGAGTAAGCAGCACCGTTCCATTCAGACCCTCCCAATACGCCGGGTTTAAAATAGGTATATTGCTCTCTTGATAATTCGATATCGGTATTTACGCGGGTGGTGGTTGGAACGGCATACATATACAGGAGGGCATCTTCGATATTTTGCCCGGCGCCTGGTTCATTCTTTACGCCGGCTCTGTCAATGACGGAAAGCAACCCATCTTTATTGGCTGAAGCAATGATCTTCCTTCCGGATTTTGTTGTGATCAATACCGGAGCGGTAGACACATCCCAGTCATGCAGGTCTTTTCGCACCAGTTGCACATAGCCCAGCAGCTTTCCTGTTTTAGTATCCAATGCAATAACGCAATTGCTATATAAATTATCTCCTTCCCGCACTTTCACATCAAAATCAGGCGCCGGGTTCCCGGAAGGGACATAGAGCACTCCGTTTTCCGTATCCAATGAAAAGCTGGTCCAGAAAGCGCCGCCGGATATAGGGATGCCCTTAGCCGCTGCAGGCCAGCTTGCCCGTGCCGGCCCGGTTTCCGGTACTGCATTGAATGTCCAGATCACATGTCCGTCGCTTACATCCAGCGCATATACATGACCGGTGATGCCTGAATTATCGCCACCGGCATGCCCGATGAAAACCATCCCGTTCCATGCGATTGGCGCCATGGGTGTGGTAATGCCCGGAGCAGCGTCGGGCACTTTAATATCCCAGCGTTGCTTTCCATCAGCGGCATTCAATGCGTAAACGTGTGCATCGCCGGAACCCCTGAATAATTTATTTTCATAAAATGCAACGCCACGGTTTACCCTCAGCTCGCTTTGTTCTTTCAAGGGCCGGGCCGATTTCCATTTTAATTTTCCGGTTGCAGCGTTAATGGCATAGGTTGTTGTATCGGTAGTAAAATACATAACCCCATCCACTACAATTGGGCCGGTTTGCAGGCTGCTGATATCCCTGCCAAGGTCAAAACTATGCAGGAGCCGGAGTTGTTTGACATTCGCTGTTGTAATTTGTTTTAATGGCGAATAACGTTCTCCGTTATAAGTCCTGTTATAAGCAGGCCAGTTTTCCGGTGAGTCCTGGTTTTGTGAAAAAATGGTCCCTGGAACCAACTCTACAAACAGGAAAAAAGCGAGGCCAACTTTTACATTGAACACGTTGATGCTTTTCATTGTAAGTTGTTTTATTGTAAGATTGTTTTTATTTTCCCAATCCCATTTGATTCATATAAGTTTGATTGTCCCAGAACAATGATTCTTCGATCATCAAGCCATTTTTCCAGTGACCAACTGTACACATAGGGATCTTGAATGATTTGCCTGTTGGCTGAATGAATTTCCCATTTCCCAAGGGCATCGGCTTGGTAAATGTGCCCTCCATAACCCCGGTAACACAGGTCCATTCCCCTGTAGCATTCCCAAAGCGGATGGGGTGCACTTTAATTCTTGTATCGGGGGCATACACAAACATGGTGATCATGTCTTCAATATGCTTGGCAAGTCCGTTCGTATGATGACCATCCGGCCAGTTTACAATAATATCATTTGAATGGGTTTCATGAAAACGGGCCCACTGCTGCCCTGTGAAGACGACATAGTCCAGGGTGTCGAATTTTGTCAGGTGACTTTCCAGGGTGTCTGATGACATTGTTTTCAAAATGTTTTGCATGGAATCAATTTTTGCCTGCATTTCTTTTGAATTGCCGTTCATATTTGAACAGCCTGCCAATATGCCGGTAAGCACTACTGTCGATAACAGGATAATGGTCTTGATTGAGGGAATTGTTCTCATGGTTATTTAGGTTTAAGGGTTTTTAAAATATGTATGTTATGGTTATTGTGCGAGATAGCCGCCGTCGATATTGTAATATGAACCGGTGACAAAAGATGCTTTATCTGAATTCAGCCAAAGGGCCAGTTCAGCTACTTCTTCTGATGTGCCGAGTCTTCCCATCGGGTGAAGACCAACCAATGCATCCATTTGCGTCTTGGTCAATGAATTGGTCAGTAAAGGGGTGGTAATATATCCCGGCCCGATTGCATTGATCCGGATTCGCTGGTCTGCGTATTCCAGCGCGGCCGATTCGGTAAGTCCTACCACACCATGTTTTGCAGCTACATAAGCGGCTGATCCCCTGGTACCTACCTTGCCCAGTATGGATGCCATATTTACAATGCTGCCGCCACCTGAGGCGAGTATGGCGGGGATTTGGTAACGAAGCCCGTAAAATACGCCGGAGAGGTTGATGGCAATCACTTTGTCCCAACCATCAATCGGGTATTCACCCACAGGTGCCAACGGCCCGCCGATCCCGGCATTGTTTACGGCGATGTGCAGGGCTCCAAATGTTTTAACTGCTTCGTCTACAATATGTTTGCTGTCACCCGCTTTGGAAGTGTCTGCTTTTACGAAAATAGCCTGCCCACCCCGGGTTTTTATAGCCGCCACGGTTTCTTGTCCGCCTGCCTCGGCAATATCTGAAACAACTATTTTCGCACCTTCCGCTGCATACAGTAAAGCAATAGCCTTACCGATACCAGAACCTGCCCCGGTAATCAGGGCTATTTTGCTTGCTAATGATTTCATAGTTTAACTATTAATCCAGAAATGAATTTGCAGATGATTCTTTGTCATAGTTAAGCTACGAACAACATAAAACAGGGAATTACACTTTTGAGAAAATAAATTATGATTTTTTGCGTAAATGGAGTTAGCATACCGGCCGAACACTCACCACGCTCCCTGGCTTACCATCGCAGTAGTTTTTTGATATGGCCCGTGGGTGGTACGGAAAGTTATTCTTATTGATTCAGGAAATCAACCTTTTCATTTCCGCCCTGAATTCAGAAGGAGTCTGACCGGATTTCTTTTTGAACACATTGGTAAAATAAGTATTCTCATTGTAGCCAACTTCCAGACCAATCTCTGAAATGGATTTTTCGGTGTTGATCAGCAGGTTCTTTGCCTCGATCAGTTTTCTGAGCTCTATTATTTCAATGACGCTCCTTTGAAGGATATTATGACAGATATTGTTGAGATTTCTCGCTGACATAAACAACTTGTCCGCATAGAATTTGACGCCTACATGCTCGTGATAATGACTTTCAAGCAGGATGAGAAATTGTTTGAACGTTTCGTTTTCTTTTGTTACAATACCTTTCTCCTGTTCTATGTTCTTTTTTTCAGATTCTATGATGGCAAAAAGAGCGGCGAGTAGATGACGGATAACGGTGAAATTTGATTTTTCATGTCGTGTTTCGTCAACGATCATTTCCAGGAGAGCAAAGATATGCTTGGCTGTAACGGCCATTGAAATTTGAAAGTTAGCGTGATCATGGTAATATGAATACAGCCGGAAAGTGGTTTGGGGAATAAAATCACTTTGAAACTTTAAGGCCCATATATTACATTTTCCATTTACCAGGCGGGGCTGCACCGCGTGCATCTTACCACTAGCCACAAAACTAACAAAGGGAGATTTGAGACTGACCTTTTTATAGTCAATAAAATGTTCCACATCCCCTTCAACGCCGATAATTAATTCTTCGTAATCATGATTATGGGGATAATTTTTATTGCTGTCAATTGTAGACAAATCAATGTCCGATTCTGTTAACTGGAATATTGAAAATGGCTGATTCATTGTTACTAAAGATAGCAAAAAAAATTTTTGTATTGAACCCCGTAATTGTTGAAAATGTCCGGCGCAACAGTTTGTATTCGATTATGTTGACCACTCTGTTACGATTCTAACGATTTAACCACAATCATCTTACCTCCTAATGGCTGTCATACATCCTGTAGTTCTGTATCTATAGTTTTACAAAAAAATATGGAAAAGATTCTGCTGGGCATTAACGCTGTAAATCCAGATAAAAATGCCATCGAATTTGCCTGCTATCTTGCACGGTTAACAAAGTCTAAAACCACTGGAATATTTCTTGAAAATATTGTTGCACAACATGAATTTTCGCTGAAAGAAATACCAGGCACTCCCTACCGGGAATGGCATGCAGATGAAAGGCCTTCCGAATATAGAACACGGGCAGAGGTGATAGAAAAAAATATTACTCTTTTCAAGCAGAAATGTATAGGAGAAAGAATTACATGCCGGGTACATAGAGACAGAGGTGTACCGGCTGACGAATTGATTGAAGAAAGCAGATTTGCAGATTTGCTTGTCGTTGACGCCGATACTTCATTCAATAAACGGTATGAAGGCAGCCCAACGGAATTTGTAAAAGATATTTTGCAAAAGGCGGAATGCCCTGTGGTGATAGCCCCGGAAAGTTTTGACGGAATCAATGAGGTTATCTTTACATATAACGGCTCTGCCTCATCTGTGTTTGCTATCAAACAATTTACGTATCTCTTACCGCAATTGAATGAAATAAAAGTATCGATAGTGCAAGTCAATGAATCCGGTAAGTGGGAAGACCAGGACAAGTATATATTTTCCGAATGGTTAAAAGATCATTATAGCAATCTGCATTTCGAAGCATTAAAAGGAGATACCACCACGGCTTTGTTTGATTATCTACTCAGGAGAAAAGATATTTTCGTGGTAATGGGAGCCTATGGCAGGAATACCTTATCGAATTTTTTTAAACACAGCCAGGCCGATCTTTTAATAAAAGGGATATCTCAGGCCATCTTTATCGCACATCATTAATGGTTGATATTTTCTTTAAAATAAGCTGGGAGTATGAAAAAAATTATTGTTGCATTTGATGGTCTGAGATTCTCAGAAAGTGTAAGAGATTATGCTATTGAGCTTGCTAATCAAAGTAATGCGCACCTCGTTGGTGTATTTTTAGATGATTTTATGCATCATAGCTACAAAATACAAAACCTCATTACAGAGAATAAGAATTACCATGCCAAACAAAAGGAATTGGAAACAAAGGATGTGGCAACCAGAAAGGAGGCTGTAAAAAATTTCGAGATTGCCTGTCAGGAAGCAGGTTTGCAATATAATGTACATCATGATCGGAACGTAGCTATACAGGAGCTATTGCGTGAAAGTATTTACGCTGACTTGCTAATGATAGATAACACTGAGACTTTAACAGCTTATACCGAAAAGATTCCCAGTGAATTTATTGGAGACCTGCTCAGTCGAACTAAGTGCCCCGTACTAATGGTTCCTCATCATTTTAAACCAATCGACAAAATTGTATTACTTTATAATGGAGATCCATCGTCTGTTTATGCCATAAAAATGTTCAGTTATATATTATCATCGTTAAAAGAGCATCCGACTGAAGTCGTCAGTGTAAAAGGGGAAAATGAAAGCTCGCATTTGCCAAACAATGCATTAATGAAAGAGTTTATGAAACGCCATTTTCCTGAAGTATCTTATACCATTCTGAAGGGCTCAGCTGAAACTGAAATTCGAAACTATCTAAAACGAACCGGCAATTATTCCCTTGTGATACTAGGAGCCTATGGTAGGGGAATGATAAGCAATTGGCTACGACCCAGTATGGCCGATATGATAATGAAAGAATTACAAATCCCTTTATTTATTGCTCATGCCAAATAGTAAGTAAAACAATTGCTGTTTATTTTTATAGTAACCGGCCTTACTAAGCATGTTTCTTTTCAATCTCAAAACTTATTTTGGCAGTGATCCGGTAGTCTACAATTTTATTCTTGTCAACACTTGCACTATGATCCTGAATATAAATAGACCGGATATTATCTAATGTCTTACCTGCTTCAGTAATTGCTTTTTGTGCGGCATCTTCCCAACTTTTATTGGAGTTAGCCATTACTTCAATAACTTTTAAGATTGTCATATAATTTCTTTTTAAGAATGAATGAAAATTGTACAAGACAAGATAGTGCTGATTTTCAGATAAAGTCGATGATAAATATCATCCCATTGAGTAATTGGTATCAGGAAGTATATTCAGTTTTTTTTTATTTTATGCATACTGATCAGGGTCAGTATTTCATGTAATAGCCATCATTAAGGAAAAGAGATCAGTAAAATACATTTGTTGCGATGTTGGAACAATAAATATTTATTCATCTTAATTTTTTAAAATTATGAAAACTGATATCCAAATTCAAAAAGATGTAATGGATGAATTGAAATGGGATCCGTCTCTCAATTCAACCGAGATTGGCGTAACAGTTAAGAACGGCATTGTAACTCTTTCCGGTCAGGTCAACAGTTACACAAAAAAAGTAGCTGCTGAAAAAGATGCCAAAAAGATTTCAGGGGTAAAAGCGATAGCTGAAGACATTCAATTGCATGTTTTTCCTTCATTTCAAAAATCTGATTCGGAAATTGCAGAAGCAGTGCTGAATGCATTGAAATGGAACTCTAGTGTACAAGAAGAAAAAATAAAAATAAAAGTAGAAGATGGAAATGTTCAGCTGGAAGGTGAGGTAGAGTGGGAGTATCAGCGTACAAGTATAAAATCTGCGATTGAAAATTTGACTGGCGTAAAATCAGTTATGAACCTGATAACAATAAAACCGAAGTTTACAGCTTCTGATGTTCACCAAAAAATAATAGCAGCGCTCCATAGAAGCGCCACTATTGATGCCGAAAATATAATTGTGCAGACTATTGGCAGTCAGGTTGTTCTTAGTGGAAGAGTTCGTTCATTTGCCGAAAAAGAAGATGCAGAACTCGCTGCGTGGAAAGCCCCCGGCGTTACCAGTGTGGAGAATGAGCTGCAGATTTAAAAAAGTTATAAAGTTTTACTTGAATGATGCGGCAGATGGTAACAAATAAGAACCGTAACGGGAAATTGGCTGATATATTTCATCAAATGGCCGGCTGCTATCGTTATTTAGGACCAGAACAACAATTTCGTGCAGCAGCTTATGAAAATGCGTCGAGAACTTTACAGGGTTTGAAAAATGACATAAGCACATATGCTACCGATGTGAAGTCGTTGAGTAGGTTGAGCAACATTGGCAGCAGTATAGCAGCAAAGATCATTGAATACCTGGGAACCGGAAAGATCATGGTCTTCGAAAAGGTAAGAAGAAAAGTCCCTGAAAACTTGCTGGCGTTGATGAATATATCAGGTTTGGGGCCCGCTACGATAAAATTGCTCCATGAACAATTCCATATAAATAATCAAGAAGATTTGATTTCTGCTATTGAGTCTGGAAAATTGAAAGGCGCGAAAGGGTTTGGCGAAAAGAAAATAGAAAACCTGATGAGAAGCCTGAAACTATTTAAAGCTGAACAAAATAGAATGCTGCTGTCTGCCGCATTAGAAATAGGAACCGAATTACTTAAAATGATCCGAAAAATAAATGGAATAATAATGGCTGATCTGGCAGGGAGCCTGAGGCGAAAAAAAGAAACGATAGGTGATATAGATATTGTTATTTGTGCGCAAAAACAGGATTGGAGAAGAATTATAAATAAAATCAAGAAGATTGAACAGGTTGACAGAATACTGGTAAGTGGCGATACGAAACTAAGTTTTTTGTTGACGCAGGGGCACATACAGGTAGACATAAGACTTGTACAGGTTGAAGAGCATGGGGCAGCCCTTATGTATTTTACAGGCTCCAGAGCGCATACCCTTAAGTTGCGGCTATTGGCAAAGGAGAAGGGTTGGAAACTCAATGAATATGGGTTATTTGATGTAAAAACCGGTGAAAAGCTAGCGGGTGAAACCGAACAGGAAATCTATGAACGGCTAGGGATGCAATATATTTCCCCCGAATTAAGGGAGGGAAAGGATGAAATTGAACTGGCAAGCGAGCGCAAACTACCAGGTTTGATTAGATCAGTTTTGTAGAGCTGCTATTGCTGTTGAACCTGAAGAAAACAGGAAAATTTTCTATATTATTTATGGGCGATAAAAACCGGGGTTTGGTGTTCTTTTACTGTTTCTGCAATAAAGCTCTTATGAAACAAGCGATATAAAGCTGATCGTCCGAAAGAGCCACTTACCAGAATTGCACCCTTTTTTTCACTCAGCCATGTATTAAAGTATTTTTTGGGATCTGATTCGAATTTGAGCAAATTAAGGTTATCAAAATGCCGGGCAGTCAGTTCCCCTACATTCAGCTCATCTGGCAATGGTATATTTATACTATCATCCGCACAAATCAGTGTTGTTTCATTGGATGTCAATTCCGGCAAAAGATAAGAGAATTGTTTTATGGCATATACAGAAGATTTGCCTCCATCATAAGCCAGAATATTGCAGCTTGGGAATTCAAATTCATTCGGAAGAAGAATTACCGGACATTCAATAGCATGCAGGGTTTCTTCCAGGTATTCATTCGGCTCATTTTTTATGTCCCAATAAAAGGATTCACTGCAGATGATCAGGAGATCCGCAAACCGGGATTCTTTTATTAATTCCGGAATAGCAAAATCTAAATAATCTTTATGTATCCTGTATTCTATGCCATGATCAATGCAAAAATATTCAAAACGATTGATGTTCTTTTGTATCACTTCCTTATCGTTATCTCTGATCTGGGAAAGAAATTCCTGACCGGATGCGCCAGTCCCAAAATACATCCACAAATTAGCAATACTTGTTTGTGGCAAAAATGCACCTGCAATCAATATTGGGTTCTTTTCATTTAATTTAGCAGCAAATGAAAGAGCGGAATCTGAATAGTTCGTCCCATAAAATGCTATTAATATCTTTCTCATATTAGGATGTTGATTTGAACTATAAAACTATCACTTAAGGGACCAATAAAAACTGATAATATGCAGCTTTCCGGCTAATCTTCGTCACCTGATAACTACTCCCGCCAAGATTTCTCTCATTAGCTGAAAATGTTCCTGAGAATAATCAAAGATTATACTGATGCCAGTCAGGGTTTACGGGAATGGCTGGTGTTAGTTTTGTTTTCTTAAACTGCATATTATGACTCCGGTTTTGTTACCAGCATTAAACGAAGTAAAGGGAGCGATATATTATCGCCCTGCCGTGTCAATTATTTTACCTTTTGAGCCAAAAATGAGTATGAAATCTGAATTAATACATTCATTGAAGCTTGCTTCAGGTAAAGTGGAACAGGAGTTAAAGAACAACTACCCTGTATGGGTGGTTGAGTTAATGATGGATAAACTGACAACTCTGGTGTCAAATCTGAATTTCAGTACACAAAAAAAAAGCATTGCCATTTATGTATCGCCTGTGTTTGAGAAGGTATTGTACCTGGATATACCCGTTTTACAAAAAGTGGTTATAAACGATTCCTTTGAAATCCGCGATCTGGTGTACAGTAAAAAGCAGTTGCGCCAATACCTTGTTTTGATCCTCAGCGGCAAGCAAAGCAAGATATTTTTAGGCAAAGCCGATACACTTGTCAAAATTGTTGCAGACGCTCCCGATTCAGCATACGCCTATATAAATGACATCCCTGAAAAAGTGGCTAATTTTTCAGATACCTCCAGCCGTAAAGAAATAGTAATGGATAAGTTCCTCCATCATATTGATAATACACTGGATCTGATACTCAATACCTACCGGCTGCCTCTTTTCCTGTTAGGCCCTAAAAGAATATTAGGACATTTTAAAAGCTTTACCAGGCACTCGAAGGCTGTTATTGAATATATACATGGAAATTATGAAGACACCCCGGTACAAGAACTGCCCGAGACGCTCAAACCATATATAAAAGATTGGGAAAAAGTAGTACAAAAGAACCTGTTGAATCAGTTGGAAGACGCTGCTGGCAAAAAGAAATTAGGCATTGGAATAAGAGAAGTATGGAAGGATGCCAGGGGCCGGAATGGCCGCCTGCTTGTTGTTGAAAAAGATTATATGTGTGGATCGCAACGTAGCAGCAATAAAGGGGCCATCTATATGCCATCTAAGCCCTATAATAAATTTTCCACTATAAGAGATGCAGTGGATGATGTAATACAAACAGTACTTGAAAATGGCGGAGATGTGGAGTTTGTAGATAACGAACTGTTGAAAGAATACCATCATATTGCACTGATTAAATTCTATTAATTATGAGAACAATTATTGCCCCTACCGATTTTTCACCCGTCTCACTCAATGCAGTGGATTATGCAGCTGATATGGCATGCATGCTTGGTGCCCGTCTAACACTATTTCACGTCTACGCAATTCCAGTGCCGGTAGGTGAAGTGCCTATGCCGGCCTTTAGTATTGAACTATTGGAAGCAGACGCAGAACAGAAAATTGAAAAGCTCAAAGAAAAACTATTGGCTCGAACAGGCGATAGAATAATTATTCACAACGAAATAAAAGCCGGAGATGTGCTTTTCAGGTTAACAGAGTATTGCGCTACAGTTAAGCCGTATGCTGTGGTAATGGGGGCAGAGACCGCCAGTGGAATCGAGCGGTTTTTATTTGGAGGAAAAACAACAGGCGCCCTGGATCGGGTGCAATGGCCTTTGACGATTGTACCACCTTTGACAAAATTCAAAAATATCCGGAAAATAGGACTTGCCTGCGATTTTAGAGAGGTTATAGAATCCGTACGGGTAAAAGAGATTCGTGAATTAGTTGAAGAATTTAAAGCAGAACTGCATGTATTACATGTAAGTGAAGAGCCCAGGAATGCTTTCAGCTCAGAGACAATAGAAGAATCTGGTCTGTTGCAGGAAATGCTAGGCGAAATGCACCCCAAGTATCATTTTATCAAGAATCCGGTCGCGGAACAAGGTATTATTGAATTTGCCGAAAAGAACAAACTGGATTTACTCATCATCATTCCAAAAAAACATAGCCTTATCAGTAAAATATTTCATTACAGCCATTCAAAACAGATCGTGCTTCATGCGCATATTCCTGTTATGGCCATTCATGAATAAAATAGCCTGAAAGGAGTTGAAAAAATGAAAATTCTTTTCTATAGTACACAGCGATTTGAACAGCCTTATCTGTTAAAGGCTAATTTTCTCCATAATGATATTTCATTTACAGAAACAGCATTGTCGCTTGATACTACCGATGAATCGATAGGCTATGATGTAATCAGCATTTTTACGTCGGATGACGGCTCTGCAGATGTTTTGAAAAGATTACGGCAAAACGGGATAAAGTTTATTGCTATCCGAGCAGCAGGACATGATAACGTAGATTTGAAGAAAGCGGTTGAATTGGGAATACGAGTGGCGAATGTACCTGAATACTCTCCTTATGCTGTTGCAGAACATGCCCTTGCGCTGATATTATCAATGAACAGAAAAATCATTCTTTCAGACAGGCAGGTACACCTGCATAATTTTACTATTTCCAACCTCATAGGGTTTGATCTGCATAACAAAACTATAGGCATTATCGGAGTAGGTAAAATCGGCAGTGTATTGGTTAAAATATTACATGGATTTGGGTGCCATCTCATGGGGTATGACATCCAGGAGAATGAAAAACTCAAACATCAATATGGGTTGGAATACGTAACTCTTACGAGATTATGCAGTGAATCTAATATCATCAGCATCAATACCTGTCTTACACCCAAGACAAGATATTTGGTCGATAGCAAGCTCATTGCCCTCATGCAACGCGGTGTAATGCTGATTAATACCGGCCGTGGCGGATGCGTGAATACTGCCGATGTTATTGCAGGGTTAGAAAGCGGCCAGATAAGCTACTATGGGGCGGATGTGTATGAAAATGAGAAAGGTATTTTCTTTCATGATCTTTCGGACAAGAAAATGGAAGACCCTTTATTGAAAAAGCTATTGGATATGCCCAATGTACTCATTACTCCACATCAGGCTTTTGCAACAAAAGAAGCATTGAGCAATATTGCATCAACTACCTTTTATAATATCGATTGCTGGGAAAAAGGGAAAACTAATAAGCATGAATTGAGGTCCAAAGTAATTTAATTTTTATGTCATCTATTGTTACTATTACTTTTAGTCCTTGTATTGATAAAAGTGCATCAATTCCCTTTTTAATACCCGATAAAAAACTGCAATGCTCAAAAGTAAAACTTGAGCCGGGCGGCGGAGGTATAAATGTGGCAAGGGCGATAAAGAAAATAGGAGGAAACGCAACCTGTATATTATTGTCAGGCGGCTATACGGGTAAATTTCTTAATCATCTCCTTGAAAAAGAAAGTATTCATACCATTATTATTGAGACCATTAATGAAACCAGAGAAAATTTCATCATAAAAGATGAGCATACGGATAACCAATACCGGTTGGGCATGCCCGCCGGTAAATTAAGCGGAAATGAGTGGAAACAATGTCTTAATGCCTTGAACGAAATAAAAGATGTCGACTTTATTGTTGTAAGCGGGAGTTTACCACCAGGTGTTCCCCTGGGCATTTTTGAACAGTTGACAAAAAATGCTGAAAGAAAAAATGCAAAACTTATTGTTGATATATCCGGGAATGCATTAAAAGAAGCTGTTATTCAGGGTGTTTACCTGATCAAACCAAATTTGGCTGAGCTATCTGCTTTGGTTGGGCTGAGCAGTATTCATATTGATCAGGTTGAAGGAATAGCAAAAAATGTCATTCAGCAGTATAAGTGTGAGATAATTGTAGTGTCACTAGGCAAAGAAGGAGCAATGCTTGTTACGCGAGATGAAATTTATCGAGTATCCCCTCCGAAAGTGAAAGTAAAAAGTACGGTAGGAGCCGGCGACAGCATGGTGGCCGGTATTGTATACAGTCTTACAAAAGGAAGCAACCTGAAGCAGGCATTGCAATACGGCGTAGCTTGTGGTACTGCCGCCACTATGAACCCGGGAACCGGATTGTGTCACAAGGAAGATGCCGATGGGTTATATTTCCTTCTTTCAGAATAATCTATCTATAACTATGACGATACTCATGAATGTTCATGAGTATCGTCATTTGATGCGTGTAGACGGATATATAGTTTGTATTTGTAGCAATTTTAAGTGGCTGGCATTTAATCCTTTATCGAGGCCTCTACCGGGGTGCAATCGGTATAGGATTATTTATGGTAGTTGAGTATTTTAGTAGTGCTTTCACTGTTGCAACACTCAATGAATACCTGTATGCAAGCGCCGATACTCGTTATGGATATTGCAAAAAATGACTTTTTGATAACATTATGCAATAGCATAAAAGAAGGAGCTGCCATTGTAGAAAAGGATACTACAAAAATTGTTTTTTGTAATGCTGCCTGGCTTAAGTTGTTTGATTTTGATGCATCTGCTGAAATAGACATGACTCAGGTAGATCAACGCAGGATAATAAAACTTACAGATGCAGAGATAGAAAACCGTATTGTCACATTAGAAAGAGAAGGGTTTTTTTGCGAACAGACAGAATATATATCTAAGAATGGACGGTCGTTCTGGGGAGAGTTATCGATCAGACCATTTAAAAATAAAGAAAGAATTTATTACATCGTTGTAATTGATAAGATTGACAGCGTAAAAGAAACTGAACGAATGATCGCACAGGATAAGCAAAGATTTGATGCATTGCTTGAATATGCCAGCATGGGAATCATAGAAACAAATAGCTACGGTGAAATAATTAATATTAATCTTTTCGCTTTAATGCTTTTTGGCTACAGCAAGGAAGAAATATTAAAAAAGAAGATAGAGTTGCTGATTCCAACAAGGTATCATTCTAAACATTTACATCACAGGGGTCACTACATAGCGCATCCGAAGAACAGGCCTATGGGAGTTGGTATGGATTTGTTTGCCGTTAAAAAGGATGGAACTGAATTCCCCGTAGAAGTAAGTCTTAGCAGCTATATCCGGGATAACGAACAATGTATCATAGCTTTTGTGAGTGATATTTCTATCCGTAAAAAGTCGGAAACGGAAATTAAAAACCTGAATGATGAGTTGGAAGGAAAAATTGAACAGCGAACGAAGGAGCTTAAAACCGCCATACAACAATTGGAATTGTCCAAGGAAGAACTTTCCAAATTGCTGGAAAAAGAGAAGGAATTGAATGAACTTAAATCCCGGTTTGTGTCTATGGCTTCTCACGAATTCCGAACTCCTTTAAGTACTATACTCTCATCGGTTTACTTATTAGAGCAATACAATAACAACAACGATCAGGCAAAGCGGGATAGGCATCTGAAACGAATTATCTCATCTGCAAATATGCTGACCGACATTTTAAACGATTTTCTCAGCGTGGACAAAATTGAAGAGGGGAAAATTAACGTTAAATACACTGAATTTGATATTCAGCATCTGATCGTATCGGTAACAGATGAAATAAAAAATACCCTGAAGAAGGGGCAGGTAATCAATTATGTTCATGATGGTCATTCCATGGTTTTTTTAGATCCCACATTACTGAAGCATATTATTATGAACCTGGTATCGAATGCCGGCAAATTTTCTCCGGAAGCAAGTCTTATCAGGATCAAAACATATTCTGATGAGGACCGTTTTATTTTTTCAATAACAGATCAGGGCATAGGCATTTCGAAAGATGACCAAAAGCATTTAATGGAAAGATTTTTCCGGGGGAACAATGTCACCGGTATACAGGGAACAGGCCTTGGGCTACACATTGTATCTAAATATGCTGAATTGATGAACGGTTCAGTTGAATGCAAAAGCGAATTGCTGGAAGGCACTGAGTTTATAATAACTTTTAATGAAAAAACCAATCGTTATGAAAAAGATATTAATCATTGAAGACAATGAAGATATCAGAAATAACACTTCGGAAATATTGAAATTATCGAATTATATGGTGATCACGGCAGAAAATGGAAAAGCGGGAGTGGTAAAGGCGATCGAGAATAAACCGGATCTGATTATCTGCGATATTATGATGCCTGAGCTTGATGGATATGGGGTACTTCATGCTATTCAAAATAATGAAGTGATAAAAAATACGCCATTCATCTTTCTTACTGCCAGGGCCGAACGAAGCGATTTTCGCAAAGGAATGGAATTGGGTGCAGACGATTACCTTATAAAACCGTTTGATGGTACAGAATTGCTGAATGCGGTCAACAGCCGGATAAAGAAGTTAGACCTGCTGAAACAGGAACTCAATGCTAGTCTGGCCGGTGTTAGACAGCTTCTTGAAGCATCGTCTGGCAAAAAAGAATTGCAAGCACTTACTGAAGACAGGAATATTAACCGGTATAAAAAAAAGCAAACGATCTATTCTGAGGGGAATCATCCTAGTCGCATTTATTATATTATAAAGGGGAAAATAAAGGCATATAAAACAAACAAGGACGGAAAAGAGTTGGTGACCGATCTTTTCAGTGCCGGAGATTTTGTAGGACATATCGCTCTTTTAGAAAAATCTACCTATAAAGATACTGCTGAAGCACTGGAAGATCTGGAACTGGCGGTGATACCCAAAGAAGACTTTGATGAATTAATCGACAAGAACCCGGAAGTTTCCCGGAAGTTTATTCAGCTACTCGCAAAGAATATTTCGGAAAAAGAAAATCAACTTTTAAAACTTGCTTATAATTCCCTCCGGAAGAAAGTTGCAGATACACTTTTGCTAATCCAGGCAAAGTATATGAAGGGGGGGCAAAATTTTGATATTGACCTCAGTCGTGAAAATCTGGCTACCATGGCGGGTACTGCTACAGAATCTCTTATAAGAACACTCAGTGATTTTAAGAATGAAAAACTGATCGATATACATGATGGCCGGATCAGTATTCTTAATCAGGAGAAACTTGAAAATTTATTCGGTTAATTTTTTGCTGATTTGCCTTCTTTCAGATGGAATTTTCCATAGATGTCTTCGTAAAACAGGACTCTGCCGGTTGAATCACACCCCGCCGGGTTGTACCATACGATCACGGGCATAGGGTTATCTGCAGAGACTGTTATGGGGGACCGGTTTTTGAGACAGCCCTTTTGTTCGAGCGTATCGATTGCCAGGGGGTGGGCTTCTAACACAAGATGGCCCAGCTTCATAGGGCTTTCCATCCTCAGGCACCCATGACTGAAATACCTTTTATTCAACATGAAGGCATTCTTGAAGGGGGTATCATGCAAATACACGCCGAAAGGGCTATAAAAGTCCAGTTTCAACAGCCCCAACGCATTATCGCATCCGGTGCTTTGGCGAATAGTATATGGGAAATGCTTTATGCTTAAATCCTGCCATTTTATGTTGTAAGGATTTATGATCTTCCCGGCGCTGTTCAATATCTGAAAATTACCAGCACCAACGAATGCAGGATTTGCCTTGATCAGGGGTAATAGCTCTTTGGCAACAATACTAAATGGAACATGCCAGTAAGGATACAGAATTACTTTGCTGATCCTGCTTGCCAGTGTTGGCGTTGGAGTAGACACTTTTCCAAGTACCATTCGCATTTCCAGGATTGACCGGTTGCCCCGGTATACATTCATATATGCGGCTGGGATATTTACAACAATTACCGTTTGGTCCCGGATAAGACAATACAACCATCGGTAATAATTAACAGAAAGACTTAGTTGCTGTAATCTTTTATATAGCGAAACGTTCAATTGTTCCAAAATAGTTGAGCGGAGTACTCCATCGGACATTAAATTAAACTGGCGTTGCGCCTCCCGGATTGCTTTTTTTAATGAATTGTCAGACAGATGGATATTGACAGAATCCAAAATTGCCAATTGATAGAGTTTTAGTATCAGCGCAGTATTACTTGAGTTAACCTTATTAGATACGATGACAACCTCTTTAAAATCGCTTTCAGACATCCTGGCATTCAGTTGTTTTATTTTATTTTCCAGGGTGTTAACCTCAATCAGAGGAGGGTTAAGCTGCTCTTTTAATAGCGGCATGGACTTCGTCTCAATGGCGTTAGCTAATAATACTGGAATATCATAGCATGCGGGTTCATACTCAAGTCCGTCGTAGCCAAGTTGTGGTATAATATTGCCAAATGCAATACTTCTGTAAAAGTGAATAGCTATGCCGGAAATTCTGATTTCTCTTTTCATAGAATCATCGGCATTCTGCAATGAAAGATGCCCATTGCAAAATTCTTCAAGGAAGCCAGTTGCATAATCTTCATCCAGTAAGCCCCAATTTGCCGACTGCTTAAGCACGGTTAGCAAAAAAATCAGATTCTCTTTATTTTCTTGTTGTATCCATGCAGTCTTAAAACCAAGTTTTTCATAGAATGTTATGATTTCAACCGGATACGGAGTAATCGATCCAGGGGTGTTTTTTCCATTAGAAACAAAATTTCGCAACCTGTCCGGAGTGATTTGCGAATAGGACGTATAACTCAACAGTAAAATGATGCATATAGTTAGCCTGAATTTCACAGCATTACTATTTTTCTGATAGATAAATATTGAAAACAAGTTGACTCAGGCCGATTTGAAATAAATATGTATTTCACTCAGCAGCTTATAGAAATCTCTTTCATTTTTTAGCCTTGTAAAATCATAAAAAAGAAAATCAAAAGAAGCCCAAATTAAAAACCAGCCGGCCGGTTCCAGCAGGGCCTTAATACTAACAATAATATGAGAGGGAGAAAGAGGAAAATCGCTCCAGGAGTTCAGAAGTATGATCATTATCCCACTTAATAGAGTCAAAATGCCTTTTCTCAGCTTACCCCTACATTTAAGCTGATGAAACAGAAATTGGCGCCTGAAAAAATCGCTGAGACTGCTTACAATCACTTTTTCTGATTCTTCATTCCTTTGCTCCTGTGGCAGTAAGAGGAACAGGCCTTCGGCATTATGTTCTTTATATTTCATTTCTCTGCGTAATTCATATAAAAAATCTTCCGATATTCTCCGCTTGAGATAATGCCGGCTATCAAAATCGGAATAAATATCATCATAAGAATCCAGCCAAAGATCTAGTTCTGTCATACGATAAATGTTAATATAAGAAGCCCCGCCACCCTGAGAGACGGGGCTCTAAGCCACACAATTAGTAGGCTTACTTCACGGCGATATGTTTCGCCTGTGGCATCTTTGCCCCCTCCCTGTGAGGTAAAGAAACTTTAAGAATTCCATCTTCATACTTTGCTTCGATCTTTTCTTTGTTAACTTCATCAGGCAACGTGAAGCTTCGGCTAAAAGACGAATAACTGTATTCCTTCCTGGTAAATTTCTTCTCTTTTTCTTCTCTGCTTTCCTCTTTTTCGGAACTGATGGTGAGGATGTTGCCATCAACATCAATTTTGAAATCATCTTTTTTCATACCGGGAGCGGCCAGTGATACCAGGTATTCGTCTTTTTGTTCGGAAATATTCACTGCTGGTACATCCATCGTACGACCCCAGGAGCCGCCATTGCCAAACCATTCATTCCATGGTTTGAAAAAATCATCGAATAATGAAGGCTTTCTTTCTGATTGCCTTGCAAGTGTTTGTGTTCCCATAATTTTATATTTTGATTATTGAATGGATAATTGCAGAACAAATTTATTTTTCTTAAAAAGCACATCAAACGATTTCCATCAGTGCATGTGATGAGACTCATCAGTGAAAATAACCGTATATACAGAAATGCATTCAATAAACAATTACCTGTATGTCTTTATCTGTCGATTGTTGAGTAGTTTTGGGAATATAGATCTGTAGGATACCCTGCTTATATTCCGCACTCATGAACCCCGGGTCCACATTAGAAGGCAGCGGGATATGGCGTTTCAAGGCATTAGACTCAAATTCGTGCATCCTAGACTTTTCATTTTTTTCTTTTGTTATTTTTTCCTTCAATACAAACAAAAGCAAAGTATTGTTGTGCATATGAATGAATATATCTTCTCTTTTTACTCCGGGCAAAGATATTTCTATGTTAAAGCAGTCTTCCGTCTCAGTCATATTGACCGGAGGTATTGCCATATTCGCCGGAGCCGCTGGTTTAGTATCAAGTAAAAAAACTTCCAATTCAGGAAGCAGGATATATTCACCAGGGTAAATTGCTGACTCTTTCATATAGTGGAGTTTGAAATTTTCCATATATTTTAAAATCAAAATACTGTACACGGATGACTATCAATACGAGCAGTCAGCCATTCTTATTTGACAATAAAATAGGATTGGCCGCGCCCATATTAATGGCCTGTTCAGCCTGTTTTGAAAGTATCTTATCAATTTGCTCTTCATTCAATTTCGCCTGATGGAAAATGACCGCTGATTTTTCATTTCCAAGATTTTTTGCAAATGCGGCAACAGTACCATACATATTTATTTTGTAATGATTGATGCCCTGTATACTTGAAAGCAGACAAGCATCCCGTATTTCGGTGTTGTTGCAATTGCTCATTTTCTCTCTTGTTTCCAATATAAATGCTTGCATGATAGCGTTGGTACAGGAAAGAGATTCAATCTTTTCTTCGGCGATAAAGACTTTTATCTTTAAAAGATTATCCTTTGCAAAATCAAGATATTGCTGCAGCACATTTTTAAGAGACAGAGAACTTGCTTTGCTTATCCAATCAGGCAATATATTTTCCAGTTGTCTTTCAGCACCGTTCAATTTCCGGACATCGAAATCTATCAGATCGTGTAATGTGGTGAGACCCATAATATCTTCTCGCATAACCGAAAATTTTATTCTACAAATCTATTCCGGAAGAATGTCCTTAACATTGACGGCTATCATCAACTAATTTGATTGTTCTCACATAGAATTCACAACATATTATATGTCAATTATTTACATTTTCTGAATTATGTGCTTTAATAATCAACACGGTAATATATATTTATGTAGTACTAAACAAATCAGATAGCTGATGCTGCTTTTTGTTCAGCTTTATTTTTTTCATTATCTTACCAAAGTATTGAAACGGCTTGCTTCCATACTATTGCTGCTAACCCTGTTGCTGAACTGGTATGCTTATCCATTGATTGCGACCTGGTTTGAGAACCAGTCGGAATCCAGGCTTGCTGCCCTGCTCGACGAGGAAAAGGGTGATACTGCAGGTCTCATCAGCATCAAAGTGCATGCGCATCTTCCTTATCAGTATTCACAGGATTATCAAAGGATCAAAGGAAATATCGAGATCAATGGTGTCAGTTATACCTATGTCAAACGCCGTTTTTACAATGATAGCCTGGAATTATTGTGCATACCGAATATTGAGAGAACAAACCTGCTCAACCTGAGAACGGAATACCTGAAGAGTACCAACAATGCAGAAGCCTCGCTTCCACTGAAAAAAAGCAATAATTCTCATCTTTCAAAATCAACCACACAGGATTTTTACACGGAAGAATTTGTTTCTTTTCTTTATAATAATGATCCCTCACTAACAGAGCATTGCCCGGACTGGAATGACTGGACAAGCTATAGCCACCTGAAAAAAATAGACCAGCCGCCGGAATGCGATCGTATCTGATTCGCGCACAACAGTAATGATTTATCAACTTTAGCAGGAACGTGCCATGCACGTTTATGGCCTTGTACGGCTATTATATCATGTCGCAGCAGTTATCCTGCGATATGCACCTGATTACTATCAATAAAACAACACCAATGGAACGCTGCTTTATACGAAAGAGGCTCTTCGTCTTAGCCTTGTTACTGATCACTGGCAACATACTCCTGGCGCAGACCGACCAGGACGCCATTATGATGAGCAAGCATAATTTCTGTACCGGACTAATGTATGGTCACAGCAACTGGGATCATTACTGGGAGGGTACTTACAAGAGAGACAACCTTAACCTGGGCACTGTAAGCACCAACAGTTACGCAGTGATGGGTAATTATGGCATCACAGATCAACTGAATTTTTTATTCGGGCTACCTTATATACAGACAAAGGCTTCGGCGGGAACCCTGCATCAGCAAAAAGGAATACAGGATCTTTCAGTCTGGCTGAAATGGCTGGCCGCAGAAAAAATAGTTGGTAAGAATGATCTTTCCCTGTATTTACTGGGCGGCCTTTCTACACCGCTTTCCAACTATACAGCGGATTTTCTGCCTATGTCTATCGGCTTGCAGAGCACTACTTTTTCAGGAAGACTGATGCTGGATTATCAGCGAGGGGGCTTCTTTGCAACGGGTTCGGCCACCTATACTTACCGGAATGATATTACTATCGACAGAACATCCTACTACACCACAGCACAGGTGCGGAGCAATAAAGTAGACATGCCCGATATGGCTGCCTTTTCACTGCGAGCCGGTTACCGGAGCCATCCACTCATTGCTGAAGTGGTAATTAGCAATATGCAAACGCTGGGTGGCTTTGATATTCGCAAGAACGACATGCCTTTTCCCAGTAATACAATGAATGCTACTTCTGTAGGTGTCAATGGCAAGTATGAGATTGCCAAAATAGATGGACTTTCCATAACAGGCGGCGCTAACTATGTGGTAGCCGGCAGGAATGTTGGCCAGTCAACAAGTTATAACCTGGGTGTTTTTTACATTATTGCATTCCATCCAAAGAAAGAGCACAGCAATCAAAAGCCATCACACGACATTTCTAAATAACCCCACTATGAAAAAAATAATCCATTATATAGCTATCGGCTCATTCTTCTTTTTGATGGATGCCGGTTGTAATAAATCAGTAAAGGGCAAAACAGATGACCTGGTGCCGCTCAACCCACAGAACATCGATCTCAATGCAGGCACCTGGAAAACAGTATTGCTGACAAGGCCCGATACTTTTATGGTAGCAGTGCCTGCCACTACCAATTCTACGGCTTATGTTGCCGAGCTGAATGAAATCAAAGGATACCAGCATAACCTGACGGGCGACCAGGAAGCCCGCATCAGGTACTGGGCTGCCGGAGGCGTATTGCGATGGAATGAATTGATGCGTGAACTTGTGGCCAAATACAATCTTCCGCCATACCAGAATGCCGATGGCACGTATCCCATACCCAGTGCCGCCAATCCTTTCGCTTATCCATTGTTTCCATTTTCCAATCCACCGTATGCGGCAAGGGCTTATGCTTATATCAGTGCTGCACAATATGATGCACTGGTAGCCTGTTGGTACTATAAGAAATTATACAATCGGCCGGCACCATACAAAACAGATAATGGGGTGATCAGCAAAGTGCCGCAGACAGACCTGCCTTCTTATCCCTCTGAAGCAGCAGTGCTGGCAGGTGTTACGGCGGAAATGATGAAATTGTTGTTCCCTACGGAAATAGCTTCCATACAGGCAAAGACCACAGAAGAGGAAACAGCCACGATCATGTCGGGCGCAGCAACCCGAAGTGATATCGTTGCGGGTGAGGCACTGGGAAGACGGGTAGCGCAGGTGTTTATTGCAAGGGCACGTACAGACAATGCGGGGAAGGCAGCAGGCACGCC
The DNA here is from genome assembly GCF_000515315.1 of Asinibacterium sp. OR53. NCBI lineage: Bacteria > Pseudomonadati > Bacteroidota > Chitinophagia > Chitinophagales > Chitinophagaceae > Asinibacterium > Asinibacterium sp. OR53. The sequence continues at coordinate 3,115,359 of NZ_KI911562.1, read as the reverse complement.
GGCTGACTGGTCGAACTTCGAAACAGTTGCAACTGCGAAGGGAGAGATACCCTGGTACAGCCTGGATGTACCGAAGCGACCACCCATGTTACCATTGTTTGGAAACGTAACGCCGTTCCTGTTCGATACGGCTACCGTTAGTGCATTGAGGCCTCCGGCGCCACCATCTACTTCCAGTGCGCAAATGAAACAGGAAACAGAAGAAATATACGAATTGTTAAAGAACCCCACACGCGAAAACATAAGGATTGTACAATTCTGGGCAGATGGAGTAAGTACCTATACGCCGGCTGGTCATTGGGACGCGATAGCCGCTGAGGATTTCATCACGAAGAATTTCAGTGAAGTAAGGTGGGCCAGGAATATGGCGTTACTGAATATGAGCCTGATGGATGCTGCCATTGTATGCTGGAATACCAAGTACTACTATTTCAATCCCAGGCCCACACAGATGAACCCGGCCATCAAAACATTAACCGGCATCCCTAATTTCCCTTCTTATATTTCCGGGCACTCTACTTTCAGTGGAGCAGCGGCGGCCATATTGGGATATATTGTGCCGGATAAGGCCAGCGTTTATACAGCCATGGCACAGGAAGCATCTTTTTCAAGGATGGCAGGTGGTATACATTACCGGTCGGATTGTGCTATTGGATTACAGGTAGGAACAAACATTGGCAATTATGCCATTACCCGCGCAAAGAATGATGGAGCTGACAAATAGCCGATTAACAAAGGCCGCACAACAAATACCAAAGAGATAGCTTATTTAAAGAGGAAGCACCCGGAACGAATGGGTGCTTTCTCTTGCTACTCCGCCAGAGTTTGGCAAATATAAATTTACAAACATTAACCTCTACCCAAAGTCATTCATAGCAGATGAGGAAGCAAGAGAAAAAGCGAATCTTGCCATGGAAAAAACGCACAAGTCAACTTAAAATCATCAGCCCGTCTGACTTTAATCATACACCTGCAGCAGTACGTACTATAATTTTGATGTCGGTTTCGTGAACAATCGTTCATTCATTCATTCAGATTTAAAAACATTGTTTATGGATATCCGGTCATCATGCAGAAAACCTGCTCAATTGATAATCGTTGTGCTATTCGCTTCTATTATCCCTTTATGTCAATTATCAGCACAATCAAAACCCTGGCTTGTTCCCAAAGAATATATCAATCTCAGTAATCCCATGGCCGATAACCAGGCGGCAATAAAGGAGGGGAGAACTTTATATACAACCAATTGCGCCCCTTGCCATGGAGACAAAGGTAAAGGAGACGGCCCGGCAGCGGCTGCACTAAATCCTAAACCTGCCGATCATAGTTCCATCATCATGCTGCGTGAAACAGACGGAGATATATTCTATAAAATAAGCGAAGGGAGAACACCGATGCCTCAATACAAATCTGCTTTCACGGAAAAGCAACGATGGGAGTTGGTGGCCTATATCCGAACATTATCTAAAGGATCTAAACGATAGTTATGGCAATGATTTACCCGAATGAATGCTTTGTAACATGCTTCACTATAAAAAATCTATTTTATGAAAAAGCAATACTTACTATTGAAAATATTCATTTGTTTTTCATGGATTACCTTCTTTCAAAATAAAGCCGGTGCGCAACAAACGGTAGTTGATTCTTCTTTGCTCGACAGGATGGCGGCACTTGAGAAAAAAGTTGCTGAGAAAAGATCGGGAGAAGATCATTTTATGGTAGCCGGACTAACCACAATTGGATTTTCAAGTTATAAAACTACCAATACCTTGAATGGCGCCTCCGTTGTTTCAAAGGCCAATAGCTTTCCAGATGCCAACCACTATGAATTCAGTCCCATGTTTTTATGGCGGCATGGAAAAAATTTCTTATTGGAATTTGAACCTTCCTTCAACAACAATGGATTAAGTGTAAACTGGGCTGATGTATCCTGGTTTGCTGCTCCAGGTTTGATCTTTCGGGCGGGGTATTTTGTTTTGCCCTATGGATCTTACGCTAAAAGGTTAGCGGCCGGATGGATTAACAAATTAGCTACAGACCCAATCGGGATAGCGGGTATGACGCCAACAGATTATGGTATTGAAGCTGAAGGAGGATTCCATTTAGGCGACATGAAAATGAATTATGATATTGCCCTAACCAACGGCAGCCAGCTACACCCGGATGGAACTTTAACAAGTGGGAATATTACAGATAATAACAATAATAAGACCGTAACTGGCCGTGTGGGCTTGCTTCCATTTCCCAACTCTTCATTAGAAGTAGGTGTATCGGGTATGTTTGGGAAAGTAGGCACCCCGGGAAGTGCAACGCAGAATGCAAAAGGAAATTCTTATGCTTTTGACTTAAACTACGTAAAGAATTTCAATCCTGTTTTGCTGAATATAAAAGCACAATACAATATTCAGAACATCGACAATGTGAATTATATAAGCCCTGTTGATACTACGCAGACTTATACATTCGATAACCACACGATCGCGTCGTTTGCACAATGTTCCCTACGCCCGGTCAATGTCAACAGTTTTATAAAAAATATAGAAGTGGCAGGAAGGTACACTATGTACAATACGCCAGCTAATTCCACTTTCGGAAGCGACCAACATGCTGTAACGGTAGGGCTCAGCTATTGGTTAAACTGGAGAACTGTTTTTAAAGTAACGTACGAATCCTACACAGGCAACAGTACTGCCAGCAAAGATTTAGGTGCATTTACCGGTAAAACAAGCACCAATACATTGTTTGTTCAGTTCTCTATTCAATTATAAAAATGGATAGTATATGAAAAAGATTTCATTTAAAAAAACGAAAATCATTACAGCGCTGCTTTCATTTATATCCGTTACAGTATTGTTCATGAACAGCTGTAAAGTAAGTCAGAAAGTGGCAATGAGGTCAGGCGCGCAATTGTGGACTGAAAACTGCCAACGTTGTCATAATACCCCTTCTCCATCCACATTTTCGCCGGAGCAATGGGAAACGATTGGCTTGCATATGCAAAGTCGTGCACTGCTCACCAACAAGGAGAGAGACAAGATCATTGAATTTATGAAACAGTAGCGTTGTTGATCATAATGGCAGATTTCCACAACTGCCGGTAAGTACGGGATGGTTGTTTTTGATATTTGTGTAATTTCAGCGAAACCGCTGCCAGATGAAAAAAATAGCAGGCCTGCTGGGTATATTCTTCCTCTTACATGCCCAGGCACAGCAACCTATCAATCCCCAATTATTGAACGGCTCATGGAAGGCCCGGTGGATCAGCTGTTCCGGAATAGCGCAAAGAGCCTACGGTGTATATCATTTCAGAAAAATACTGCATATAGAGAAAAAGCCACAGCAGTTCATTATACATGTTTCTGCCGATAACCGGTATCGGTTGTTTGTGAACGAAAAAATGGTGTCGGCCGGCCCGGCCCGTTGCGACCTCAATCACTGGAATTTTGAAACGGTCGATATCGCTGCACAATTACAAGAAGGCGATAATATCATTGCTGCACAGGTCTGGAATATGGCTGAATATGCGGCGGTTCCACAAATGAGTAACCAGACCGGTTTTTTATTGCAGGGCGATGGTGATGCGGAACAGATACTCAACACGAACAATTCCTGGAAAGCTTGTAAAGACAGCGCCTACACGCCCTGCTCTTTGGAAAATGGAGCAAAGCTGCGCTCATATATGGTCATTGGTCCGGGCGATAAGGTAGATGCCAGCGCTTACCCCTGGGGATGGCAGACACGGAACTTCGACGATAGTAGATGGCAACAGGCTGTTGTGGTAGCCGGGGTACAGCCTGTAGGTTATGGCACGGATAATTTATGGACGCTCGCGCCGCGCACCATTCCACAAATGGAAGAATCTTTGCAACGCATCGTTAGCGTAAGGAGAAAATCGGGTATCCAGGATGCGGGTTTTATTGCAGGCAATCATCCGGTAACTATTCCGGCTAATACAACTGCAAGTATTTTACTTGATCAAACATTTAATACGGTAGCTTATCCTGAATTGAATGTAAGCGGGGGGAAGGGGAGTGCCGTAAAATTGACGTATGCAGAAGCGTTGTTCGATACCAATCATATCAAGGGTAACCGGAACGAGATTGAAGGTAAAAGCATAGCAGGTAACTATGATATTTTCCTGCCCGATGGTGGCAATAACAGGCTTTTCAGGCCGCTGTGGTTCCGCACTTTCCGTTACCTGCAACTGGATATCACAACGGGCAATGAGCCGCTTACGATAGAAGACCTGTACGGACAGTATACAGGCTATCCCTTTGTGCAGAAAGCATCATACAGTAGTAACGACCCTTCTTTGAAAAATATATGGGATGTGGGCTGGCGTACTGCAAGGCTCTGCGCCGGGGAAAATTATTTTGATTGTCCCTATTATGAGCAATTACAATATGCGGCGGATACCCGTATCCAATGCCTGATCTCTTTATACATTACCGGTGACGACCGGCTGATGCGTAAAGCCATTGTTGATTTTCACAACTCACAGGTACCGGAGGGGTTAACGCAGAGCCGCTATCCGAGCAGTCGTTTCCAGGTGATCCCCACTTTTTCTCTTTTCTGGATCAGCATGATACATGATTACTGGATGTTGCGGCGCGATGATGCGTTTATTGAAGATAAACTACAGGCGGTACGTGCAACGCTGGGTTGGTATGAAAAAAAGATAGATGCCGGCAAACAGATGCTGGGCCCCATGAAGTGGTGGAATTTTGTGGATTGGAACAAGAGTTTCCCCGGTGGTGTTCCCGATGGGGCTACAGATGGAAACAGTTCCATTATTTCTTTACAATATGCTTATACATTAAGGCAGGCTGCTGATCTGTTCAATTATTTTGGAAAGAAAGAAGAGGCGGCGCATTACGAATCATTGGCATCTTCACTCATAAAAAACACCTATCGTTATTGTTTCGATGCAACAAAAAATGCGATGGCCAATACGCCGCTCAAGAATACCTTCAGTCAGCATGCCAGTATCATGGCTATTTTAACGGGCAGTATTCCACAGCATGACATGCAAAAAGTACTGCAAACCATTTTAACCGATAAAAGCCTCAGCCAGGCCACTTTTTATTATCGTTTCTATCTTACCCGTGCCATGAAAGCAGCAGGCATGGCCAACAGTTATTACAGTAATTTAAAACCCTGGCGGGATATGCTGGCGAATGGGCTTACTACTTTTGCAGAAAACCCGGATCCCACGCGTTCCGATTGCCATGCATGGAGCGCCAGTCCCGTGTATGATTTCCTGGCAACCATTTGCGGCATTGAGCCCGCGGCACCTGGTTTCAGAAAAATAAATATTGCGCCAGCACCAGGGGAATTGACTTCCATAAAAGGTACCATGCCGCATCCGGATGGCACCATTGCTGTTGACCTGCAACGGAAAGGTGCAAACGGAATAGAGGGCACGGTAGTATTGCCTGCTAATACTTCCGGAACATTTAACTGGAATGGGAAAACGCTGTCGTTGAAACCAGGTGAGCAGCGTGTGCAAATATTGTAGTGTGCGTTACTAAAACAGGCTCGCGGCTTCTTTGATTTGTATTGATGGGGTAACTTTAGGTATGTAACAAAATCAATAGCTATGAAATGTATTTTGTTATTAGCTACAATTATGTTGTTTTGGGCTTGTAATGGGGCTGGCTCGAACACACAATCATTGCAAAAGCAAATAGATAGCCTGCAAGCGCAAATTAATAAAACGTATAAGCCGGGATTCGGAGAGTTTATGAGCGGCATCCAGGTGCATCACAACAAGCTTTGGTTTGCAGGAATCAATCAAAACTGGAAGCTGGCCGATTTCGAAATCAACGAAATCAAAGAGAGTCTTGACGATATAAAAATGTATTGTACAGACCGGCCGGAGACCAGGTCTATCGGAATGATCGATTCATCGCTACAAAGTGTGAGCAATGCTATTCAACAAAAAAACAGTATTCAATTTAAAAATAGCTTTCATCTCCTTACAACAACCTGCAATAGCTGTCACCAGGCAACGGGGCATGCATTTAATGTAATTACAGTGCCATCCATACCGCCATTCAGCAACCAGGATTTCAGCACTAAGTAACCTATTTCTTTTTCTTAAGTAAAACTGCGGTACTTAATAATTCATTGGCTTTTTCGATCTTTTCTTTAAAAGACGAACTTTTAATCTGCCTCTTTGTAAACGAACGTTCTTTTCCTTTCCCAGCAGATATATGTATTTTAACTGTAAGCATAGTCAAATTTACTATTTTTTCTTGATTAAGAAAGCAAGAAATGTTTTGTCTTCTGTCGGATCGTAAGCGACCTCATGCGGGACGCCATTACATAGGCTATCCTTTTGCCTTTTTCAAACAAATAAGGTTTTAGCAATTCGTTCTCTCCAGGTTTTAGTTGTCCAAAAGCAGTGTCTTTTGGTTTATAGTAACGACCTGTAGAGGCTCGTTTTACAATGCCTCCCGATGTCATTCTGCCCAATGCTTTGACGGCAGCCCGGTATTCAGTGGGCTTGAGCTGCAATTGTTCATAAGTGAACACTTGCCCCGGTTCAAACTGCGAAATGGCTTGTTGTATTTTTTTCTGTTTTAGGATTAGACATCAGATCCCGCCGATAAACTCTTTCACGTTCGACGTGCTAATGGCGTATTAAAAAGATGGGCTTCAATAACTGCTTGTAAATTTCTGAATATCATTAATTTCGATTACAATCGCAAAAACATATAATATTTTTCGATTTTGATCGAAAAATATTATATGTTTGGCATACTTCCGTATTCAGGTATTGGCTAAAATTTATGAATATTCCCCCGCCTCTTGGGAACAAAGATTGAACATCAGCCTAAATAGCTTCAAACTTTTATGGAAAATTCAGCGGAAATAAAAAACGCAATAAAAGCAACGAAAATCAAGTGGCTTTTAATTGGTATTGCTATTGGTTTTATTATCGGTAATACTTGGAACATAGTTTCTTTTGTTGATCGATTAACCAGATTGTAAAATAATAGGAGCCGATAATGTAACCCCCTACTTGGAAGCCATAATGTGTAGCCTCCAAACAGGGTTAATTTGTTTTCTGCGTAAGTCATGGCATAAGGTTTTTAAAGTGGCTAAAAAATACGGTTTAGCCTTTCCCGTTGACTTACACCTTAAAGGCAATAAACCCATTAGTTGTTCTATTGTGTTCAAATGGAGGATTCCACCACACTGTGGGAGCGGTGCACTATGTTACAGTACGGCACGCACAGTGTGGTGGACGCGGTGCACTATACTACAGCACGGCGCCCACAGTGTGGTGGATGCGGTGCACTATGCTACAGTACGGCGCCCACAGTGCTGAGATATTGACGAATAAATTAGTCCCGTTGCTTCGCCAGTAGTACCAATAGCAAAAACAATACAGCTTCGACATAGTTTCTTTTCGGAAAAGATGTTTGATGTTTTAAAACCCGTTCAGAAAGATACAACAAGGATATATGGACAACTAGAAAGAGAAATTATATATTATCGGGATAAAAAAAATGTGTCGTTTGCGGCTCTGAAATAAAGTGGGATAATTTAGAAATTCATCATTTAAACGAGCATCAAAATGATGGATGGACTACAATCGAAAATGGAGTTGCTGTTTATCGTGACTGCCATCCTAAGCGGCAAGCAGCCATTGACTTTTACAATAATTGGAAAGAAAAAGAGGAACTAAAAAAAAGCAAATAAATACGTCTAACTCTTAATGAAACCTGGCCTAATATTAGTTTACTAAAACTTGAGTGTCACAAGGATTTATGAAAAAAAATATTCCAAAGTATTCTCGATGAAGTGAGATAATAATTGATGATCTGCTCATTTAAAAAACACGGAAGGCTACTTACCGGAAGATGATGCAAAATCTGGCATGGGCCACGGGGTATAATGTGGTGACCTTACCGCTGGCAGCGGAGGTGGCTTATCGCTGGGGCATCCTGCTTAGCCCGGCAGCGGGTGCGGTGCTGATGAGTGTAAGCACGGTGATGGTAGCGGTGAATGCCGGTTTGCTCCGGATAAAGCGTTAAGGGATGGTCTCCAACGAACTAAGGCATTTAGCGGAAAGCTCCTGTACCGATAAAAGTCAGATAAAGCCCTGATTCATGTCATAAGACCACTGCTCCGATGAGTCTATCTTTAGATGCAACTCAAAGCATGGCCGGTATGAAAAAGTTAACTGTTATATTGTTCTGGCTTATCTATTTGAACACTGCCTTGGGAGTAGGCGTAGATATCCACTTATGTGGCGGGATAGTAGCGGATATTTCGATAGTAGGGCTACGACATGCACATTGTTGCTGCCCGCCGGGCGCTATGCCACCGGGATGCTGCAAGAACGTGGTTTGTTTTTGCAAGACGGATAATCACCGGCTGTTGGCTTTTACCAATGTGGGTAACTTGAGGACTACTGTGCAGGCGCCAATGCTGTTTCCGGACTTTATCAGTCCCCTGTCTCACCCCATTTATGAGGAATATAGAAGCACGGGCTCTCCGCCTGGAATACTATATAAACACCCCGTTGACCTGTGTATCATGCACAAGGTTTTCAGAATTTAGCTTTTTTCTCCTTTGACAATCCGGGTTTGGGATTATCACTTGATCGCATTTCCTGACGGTGGCCATATCAAGTTATAAACCAGGTTTTCGATTTTCCAATGAACATTTTTTAGAAACCTATCAACTATCATACTATGAAACGAGCATTAGCTATGATGGCTCTTGTCATCACTGTTTATTCATTACCCGCTTCTGGGCAGAAGGACAGTAGCGGCATCTATTTGACAGCGACAGATTTCCGGCAAGGAAAGCTGTCTTACGCCATTAATTATACCATAGAAAAACATAAGATCAAAGACAATTTACTTTTTAATGAATCGGAAGTAAAGGTTAAGCACCGGGGAAACATTTATGCCCTTAAGAAAAAGGATATTTACGGATACCGTGACACGAAGGGAATTGACTTTCGGTTCTTAGACAATAAAGCGTGTCAGGTGCTGAACAAAACGGACAAATTGATACTTTATGAATTGCAAACCCCTACTTCTATCGGGGGCAAGGGCAATTTTAAATTTATCAGTACTTTTTATTTCAGCAAGGATATTCAGTCAACGCCTCAGCCGTTGACCAAAGCGAATTTAAAGGCGGCCTATCCCGGCAATCATAAATTCCACGATGCCCTTGAAGTAACCTTTAAGGATGACAATGACCTGTCTGCTTTTGACAGCTTTCATAATAAGTTTAAGGTAGTCCATGTTCTTGAAATGAACCAGTAGCTAAATGAATTGATTTTATTTCCAGCACTATTTCATAAGCTATGCGATCGATAAAGGAAATATTGCTGACACCTAAGCCGGGTAAAAAGTATTGGCGCGGTTGTCATCGGGAGTGGCGGGAGGAGTTTATCTACTTTCTGCTTGTGGACAGGTTTCACGATTCGATAAACCGGCACCCGCTGGATTTTGCGGATCGCCATCCCGGATTTGGGGTAAACCATCAATTGCAGCAAAGTTGCGGGGGGACGGTTCGGGGAATCATCAACCATATCGAATATATCCGGAACTTGGGCTGTACATCCATCTGGCTAAGCCCTTTATTCGGGAATAACCCAGAGTCGTATCATGGTTACGCCATCGACAATTATCTGGATATTGATAGTCGATGGGGGTCGAAGGAAGACCTGGAAGAGTTGGTGGAGATTGCACATGATCTGGATATGCGAGTCTTCCTGGATATCGTGCTCCGCTACTCCGGTAACAACTGGAATTATCCTGGCGGGAATGAGTATTACTATTACGAAGGCTTGCAATATCCTTTGGAGAACTGGCGGTTTCCCGATAAGCCCATTCCTGATGAATTGCGTAATCCTGACTTGTATAACCGGAAAGGCCAAATCAGGAATTTTGAGGCTCAGCCGGAAGCCAGGGATGGTGATTTTTTCAGTATGAAGGCTTTTCGAAATGATGATTCCCGGGAATCATTGTATGTTCAGGATCTGCTAATCTCCTTACATTGTTATTGGATACGGGAGACGGATATCGATGGTTTTCGGGTTGATGCAGTAAAGCATATGCGGGAGGAAGCCATCAGCCGGTTTTGCTCTCATGTGCGTGAATACGCTTATTCACTGGGCAAACGTAATTTTTTCTTGTTTGGAGAACTGCTGGGTGCGGAGGAGACGTACAACCGCTATATCGGTCCCAAAACCCCAGTGACGGTGGAAGATAAGAATCTCTACTATGGTCTGAATTCCGTGCTGGACTTCCCCTTATATCATATTTTGGAGGGCGTGATCAAGGGAATAGCTTCTCCCGAAAAGCTGATCGATAGATATACGGCACTACAGAAAAATGCGCTTTCCCGTGGAGAAAACGGTGAATACCTGGTCACTTTCATCGACAATCACGACCAGGTAGGCAGAAATCTGAAAGCCCGCTTCGGACATGATGCCACCCCGCAGCAGATCGTCGCAGGTATTGGCTTTCTGCTCTGTGCTTTGGGAACTCCATGTATCTATTATGGAACGGAACAGGGGATGGAGGGTGCAGGGAACGGGGACTGGTTTATCCGGGAATGCCTGTTTGATCCGGAAGAGAAAAATAGTAATCTCCTTAATTGCAAATCATCCATTTATCAGGCTATTTCAACTATCGCAAAGATTCGAAATACAAGTCCGGTACTGAAGTTCGGCAGGATGTATATAAGAAAATTGTCTGTGGATGGTCATTCATTTCATCTGCCAGAATGCCCTAAATGTACGCTGGCATTTTCGAGAATTCTATTCAACGAGGAGATCCTGGTGGTATATAATTCCTCAAACTGTGACGCCAAGGTCGAGCATGTTGAGATAGACTGCCGTATTAATAGTGAATCCAAATCGATGAAGAGCCTGTTCGGTTATGAAAGTGACGTCGAAGTGCTGGGGCAAGGGAAAAACGGCGGAGAGATAAGGTATGTCGGGCTATACCTTAAACCCATGCAATTCGTGATCTTAAAAAGCTCATAAATTCTGAAATATGAAAAGACAGTTATTATGGATGTTGATCGGGTGTACCATCCCGCTATTGCTGATATTTTTGGCTCCTGCTTTGGGATGGGGGTCCGGCTCTTCCTTATTTATTTTCATCCTAGCCATGTTTGCCTGCCACATCCTTATGCCCATACACCATGGTGGACACGGGCACGACGAGCAGGGAAATTCTTCCACTTCTAAAATTCAACACCATGAACACCAGCATTGATATTAGGAAATTGGGGTTAGCGTTCGGGGCTACCGGCGTATTGCTCTACCTGGGATGTATTATCGCGATGTGTACGGTCGGCCGCGACGGAACGGTGAGATTTTTCAACAGCCTTTTGCATGGATTGGATACCAGTACCATTATCCGGATGCAGGTCCCGGCTGGTGAAGCGGTCGTGGGAGTTATGGAAACATTTGTTCTCGGGTGGCTCATTGGTGCCTGTGTGGGTGGGTTCTATAATGCCTTGGTTAAGGAATAACATTATGGAACGGTATAAAGAACATATAGAGACATTGGTAAACAAGCTTGGCGGCAATGTGCAGAACGGGCTTGCCCCCGATGCGGTGGAACGCAATCTGCAACTGTACGGAACTAACAAATTGAGGACGCAGCGTTCGGGAGGCATTTGGCTGACGCTGTACAGGCAGTTCACGGATTTGCTCGTAGTTATATTTATCCTTGCGGGACTCCTGGATTTTTACCTGGGACAGTACCGGGACGGCACAGTCCTGATAGCCATCGTTGTGTCCAATGCGCTCATAGGATTTTACCAGGAGCTAAAGGCTGAGAATATCCTTGCATCCCTGAAAAAGCTTGTTGTCGAGAAATGTAAAGTTATGCGGGGGGGAGGGGTAGTTGAAATACTGGCTGAGGACCTGGTACCCGGGGATATCGTAAAGCTATATGAAGGAGACGGCGTACCGGCGGATATCCGTTTGATCCAGACATCTTCTTTCTTCACTAATGAATTTACCCTTACCGGTGAATCGGTGCCATCTGAAAAGGATGCCGCTTTTGCGACCGAAAAGATCATTCCCCTTACAGAAAGGAAGAATTGCGCTTTTATGGGGACCACAGTTGCCAGAGGGGAGGCAACCGGCATCGCATATGCCACGGGTATGCAAACGGAAATAGGGAAGATCAGCGCAACCTCAAAGAGGATCAAAACAGATTTGACGCCAGTGCAGGTGGAAGCGGCCGACGTGGCCAGGAAGGTAATGTGGGGCACCATAATCATCGCAGTCCCTTTATTTGCCACCCGGATGGTGCTGCATGATTCTATCCTGGTAGCAGTGGTATTTACCATCGGGGTGGCTGCGGCCATGGTGCCAGAAGGACTACCAGCACAGATATCCACTGCGCTGGCTCTGGGAGTAAGACGGATGGCCGGTAAAAACGCTATTGTAAAAAGAATTGCTGCTGTTGAAACGCTAGGTTCCGCGACGGTGATTGCATCAGATAAGACGGGTACCATTACCAGGAATGAAATGACTATCACCGGGTGTCGTTTCAATGGTTCGATATTTTCGATTTCCGGCCTTGGGTACGCACCGGAAGGCGAGATCATGACGAAGGATGGTAAGATCCTAACCAAGTCTAACCTGGGAGATCTAAAGATATTTTTCCTTTCCGGCTATCTTTCTTCCAGTGGCAAAATAAACCCGCCGGACCGATACCACGCCGGGTGGTATTGCGTTGGGGACCCGACGGAAGCCTCGTTTTCCACGCTGGCGATGAAAGCCGGGTACACTCTGGAGGAAATTAATGAGGCATACCCGGTGGTTCAATCATTTGCGTTCGATTCCATGCGGAAAAGAGCCTCGGTGATCAGGCGGCATAAGGGAAAGTCCATTTCTTTTGTAAAAGGAGCCCTTGAGGGGATATTATCCGCATCCCGGAAAATGATTGTAGAAGGCCAGGTAGGGGAATTGGACGAAAAGCAAAAGGAACAGGTTTTTTCCTCGGCAGCAGCCTATGCGGCAAGTTCATACAGAATAATTGCATTGGCTTATAAAGATTTGCCAGATGCCGAAAACTACAACATTGAAGATGCAGAAACCGACCTGACCTTCGCGGGTTTTGTGACAATGCTTGATCCGCCTCATCAGGAGGTGACGACTGCAATAGAATCGGTTTTTAAGGCCCATATAAAGGTGGTTATGATCACAGGTGATAATGAATTGACAGCCAGAGCGATTGCAAAATCCATTGGCCTGATGAATGAGTATGATCAGTTTCCCCAGGTTATAAATAGTGAAACCTTGCAGAAAATGGATGATCAGCAACTGCAGGAAGCATTTAATAAGAGGGCTGTTATTTTTTCAAGGGTTTCACCGGATGACAAATACAGGATCGTTGATCTTCTTAAGCGGAAAGGAGAGATAGTGGCAGTGACAGGAGACGGGGTGAACGACACGCTCAGCTTAAAACGGGCGGATATAGGTGTTGCTATGGGCTTGAACGGTTCAAAAGTAGCACAGGAGGCGGCAACCGTCATTCTGCTGGACGACAATTTTTCTACCATTGCTTATGCGGTGAGGGAAGGACGCATCATTTTCAGGAATATTGAAAAAACCGTCATTACCAACCTTTCCTCCAACATCGCTGAATTGATATGCGTGCTGGCTGGTTTTGTAGGCGCTTTCATCGGCATTGCGACCCCTTTATTGGTGATGCAGATATTGGCCATGGATATGCTCGGAGAAATGTTCCCGCTGACGATGCTGACGTATGATCCGCCTGAAAAGACCATTATGGATGATCCACCCAGAAACCCCGAAGATAAGATATTGACAAAAAAAGTCCTCAAGGGTATCATAGCACGCGGGACGGTAATGGGAATTGCATCCTATGGCGCTTTTCTGGCCGAATATTTTCACAATCATCACCTATCCAATCATTATGAAAAAGCAACCACGGTGACTTATGTCTCCATTTTGTTTGGACAGATCGCAAACTTACTTTCCCGGAGGACGGCCGGAAGTGTCTGGAGCAGGTATTTGTTCTCGAACCCATATTTATGGGGCGCCATTGCGTTGTCGCTTACCTGCATGCTATTGATCGTCTATGTACCCTTTCTGAACCTTTATTTTCATACTTCGGGTTTATACCTGGTGGACTGGCTTTTTCCGATAGCCGTATTTACCATCTGCCTGACGGTCTATGAACGGCAAAAAAAAGCAAAACGAAAGTTTACCCATGATCTCCAAACTAATTGATATTGCCCTGAGAAACAGGTTCATAGTGCTGTTGGCAGCAGCGGGCTTGTTTGGCTGGGGAATTTACAGCCTCCGTCAGAACCCCATCGATGCTATTCCCGATCTGTCGGAAAACCAGGTCATTGTATTTACTGAATGGATGGGACGTGGGCCCCAGGTAATTGAGGACCAGGTCACCTACCCGTTGGTGTCCAATTTGCAGGGTATCCCAAAGATTAAAAATATCCGTGGTACATCCATGTTCGGGATGAGCTTTGTCTATGTCATTTTCGAAGATAATGTGGATATATACTGGGCACGTACCCGTGTCCTGGAACGGTTGAACTATGCCCAGCGGCTGCTGCCGCAAGGACTGACCCCTTCCCTGGGGCCCGATGGGACAGGGGTCGGGCATGTCTTTTGGTATACGCTGGATGCGGGGAATATGGATTTGGGGGAACAGCGGGCTTTGCAGGACTGGTATATCAAGTTTGCCTTGCAAACGGTCCCTGGTGTGGCGGAAGTGGCGTCCTTCGGGGGTTTTGAAAAGCAGTATCAATTGGTGGTGGACCCGGTAAAGCTGCAATATTATAATGTCTCGATGATGGATGTAATGGATAAGGTGAGGGCAAATAACAACGACGTAGGGGGACGGAAATTTGAAATGAGTGATATGGCATATATTATCCGGGGGCTTGGCTATATTAAAAACAAGGACGACCTGGAGAACATCGCTTTGGTCAACTATAAAGGTATCCCCGTGCGGGTAAAGGATATAGCCACCGTTCAAATGGGAGGCGATCTGCGGCTTGGTATTTTCGATCAGAATGGTGAAGGGGAGGTTGTCGGCGGTATCGTGGTCATGCGCTATGGCGAAAATGCGGACAAGGTGATCAATGCGGTGAAGGCCAAAATGAAAGACGTTGAGAAGGGATTGCCGACGGGAGTAAAATTTCATGCCGCTTATGACCGGAGTATGCTGATCGAGGAGGCTATCGGGTCGGTCAAAGAAACACTTATAGAGGTGCTGATCACGGTATCCATAGTCGTTATCATATTCCTGTTTCACTGGCGCAGCGCAGTAGTGATCCTGATCGAGCTGCCGGTATCGGTGGGCGCAGCCTTCATTTTGCTGCAAGCCTTTGGTATTTCCTCCAACATCATGTCGCTCACCGGAATCGCTTTGGCCATCGGCGTGGTGGTGGACGATAGTATCGTGATGGTCGAGAACTCCTACCGGCATTTGTCGGAAGCGCAGTTGCGGAATGCGGGGCCTATCGATCGGCTCGGCCTGATCGCACAAGCGTCCCGACAGGTGGGACCGGGCGTTTTCTTTTCGAATATTGTGGTTGTCGCTTCTTTTCTGCCCGTATTCCTGCTCACCGGGATGGAAGGAAAATTGTTCAGCCCTCTGGCATGGACAAAGACCTTTATCCTGCTGGTCGATGCGTTTATGGCTGTTATGCTTGCTCCGGTGCTGATCTCCTTTCTCTTAGGTGGAAAGCTAAAACCCGAAAGCTCCAATCCCATTACCCGAGTCCTGGAGCGGTTATACCGGCCTGTCCTGGGATTATGCTTACGATGGAGAAAGACCGTTATCGCTGTTGAACTGCTGGCCCTGGTGGCCGGCATCTTCCTGTTCACTCGATTGGGCTCTGAATTCATGCCTCCCCTGGATGAAGGGTCTATATTGTTCATGCCCATCTCAATGCCGGACATTTCTAATTCCGAAGCGAAACAAATCCTTCAGGTGCAGGATAAGCTGATCAAGAGCGTCCCCGAAGTCACTAACGTATTGGGCAAGGCGGGTCGGGCCAATACTGCCACGGACAACTCTCCCATCAGCATGATCGAGACGGTTGTCCTGCTGAAACCAAAAAATGAGTGGAGGCCCGGCAAAACCAAGGAGGATATCATCAACGAACTGAATGCAAAACTGCAGATCCCCGGGATCACCAACGGATGGACGCAGCCGATCATCAACCGGATCAATATGTTGTCAACCGGCATCCGTACAGATGTTGGCGTTAAAGTATATGGGCAGAATCTCGATACGATCTATGCCTTTTCACAAAAGATCAAAAATGCGCTCCAAGGGATACCTGGGGTCAAGGATTTGTATGTAGAGCCAATAACCGGCGGCAAATATATAGACATCGCCGTCAGACGGGAAGAGATCAGCAGGTATAGTTTAACGGTTGACGATGTAAATGCGGTGGTCGAGAGCGCTCTGGGTGGAATGAAACTGACAACAACCATCGAGGGCCGCCGGCGTTTTTCGGTCAACGCCCGCTTCGGCCAGGATTTTAGAAATAATATTCAGTCCCTGAAACAGCTGCAGGTGCAAACAATGAGATTTGGGCCGGTGCCTCTGGAAGCTGTTGCCGATATTAGGATTTCAGAAGGACCTCCCATGATCAATTCAGAAAATGCTCTGCTACGTGGTACCGTGCTATTTAATGCCAGGGGACGGGATCTTGGCAGTACGGTTACAGAAGCTCAAAGAAAACTGGGAGTTATGATAGATAAACTGCCCAGGGGATATTTTCTTGAATGGAGTGGGCAGTGGGAGAACCAGCTTAGGGCCAACAAAACCCTGAAGATCGTCATGCCTATTGTTCTCCTGCTCATTTTCCTGGTACTCTACTTTACTTATCATTCTTTCAAGGAATCGATACTCACGATGATCACCTTACCGTTTGGGCTGACCGGCGGGGTATTTATGGTGTCTCTCTATCATGTGAATTTGTCGGTGGCGGTGGCGGTAGGTTTTATTGCTTTGTTTGGTATGGCCGTCGAGCTGGCCATGCTCATGACGATCTATCTGAACCAGGCCATGCTGAACCTGGCGGAGGAAAAAGGTAACTCGCAGGAGTCGATTAATATCTCCGATATCCGGGAATATATCATCGAAGGTGCGTCAAAGCGTCTTCGCCCTGTGGTCATGACGGTTTCTGTATCTCTATTTGGTCTGATTCCGATCCTTTGGGCTACGGGGGTGGGAAGCGATGTAATGCGACCGATCACGATACCCCTGCTGGGCGGGACGATCACCACGATCCTGTTTGTCCTTTTTGTGACCCCGGTGGTGCTGGCAATAGTAAAAGAATCAGAATTGAAACGTAAAGGTAAAATTGATGTCATTCATGTTAAATAGAGTATCGATCCTCGCACTGGTCCTGTTCATTGCCGGAGGCTGTTTTGCCCAGCCTCAGCAGATGCCATTGGATAGTATCCTGGACCGGGTGCAAAGGGGCAATCCGGTGGGGCGGATGTACGACAACGACATACGGGCGATGGACGAAGCCGCCAGGGGAGCCCGGAGCTGGATGGCGCCGGAAGTGGGATCGGGTTTCTGGATGGCTCCTTATAATACTGCTTTGTGGCGAAAACAGCCGGACGGGTCGAGCGGGATGGGGCAGTACATGATCTCGGCCCAGCAGATGTTCCCGAACAAGAAGGCGCAGGACGCCAATGCTGCCTATATGGGTGCTATGTCTTCGGTGGAAAAAGAAAAGAAGAAGGCCTCCCTGAATGAATTGTATGCGGCGGCCAAGAAGAATTATTATGCGTGGATCATTCTTCGGAAGAAATGGGGCATAGTGGAGCGAGACCGGCGCTTGTTGGAGTTCATGATCCGGAACGCGGAAATCCGCTATAGGAACGGGATGGATAAGCTGAGCGCCTACTACAAGGCGAAGGCGGCCCTGGGTAACCTGGAGAACATGCGGAGCATGCTGGAAAACGAAATGGTGCAGAAGCGGATCGCCTTGAACACGCTCATGAACAGGAATAAGCTGACGCCGTTCGAGATCGATACGGTGTACAGTATCCGGGATTATCATGGGTTGTTGTTTGACAGCGCGTTGATCACGGAAACCCGCAGCGATATACGGGCCATCGACCGGGAGATCGACCTGGCGCACCTGCAACGGCACGTAGAGCTGACGAAGCTGAGACCGGAGTTCGGGTTGCGGTACGAGCACATGTTTGGCTTCGGGGGGCTGCCCATGCAGTTCACGCTCATGGGCATGGTGCGCATTCCTTTCGCCAGTTGGTCTTCGAAAATGAATAAAGCAAATGCGGAGAGCCTGAAATGGAAAGCGGCGTCGCTAGAGCAGGAGAAGCTGATGACAATCAACGAAGTCACGGGCATGGCTGCGGGTATCCAGGCAGAATTGGAGACGAAGAAGAAACAGGTGACTTTGTTCGAGCAAAATATCCTACCGGCCCTGGAAAAGAATTACCAGACGATGAAGCTGGGGTATGAGCAGAATACGGAGGAGCTGTTCATGTTGCTGGATGCCTGGGAGACCCTGAACATGACAAGACTGGAGTGGCTAGACCAGTTGCAGCAGTTGCTGGGAATGCAGGTCGAGCTGGAAAAGATATTGGAAATCCGATAAAACAGGAACTATGCCGCGAAGATATTACTGGATCATTTTTTTGGTGCTGGCCGGTTTTGAGGCCTGCAAGGACAGGTGGGTAACCGGCAGTGGTCCACAGGCGGCGGAGTGGGATTCGATGTCCCAATCGATGCCGGGTATGGTCAAAGCTCCCGATACCATGAGGCGGGAGGTGTATACCTGTTCGATGCACCCACAGGTCATCCGGGATACGCCCGGACAATGTCCCATCTGCAGAATGGAACTGTTGAAGAAGTCGGCGGAGAGCCGCAGGGTCGACGGAATCGACCTGGGGACCCTGCTGAAGCCTACTAACGGCTTTGTGATCGCCTCACTGCCGGTGATAACGATGGAGTGGGGTTCGGTGGCGATAGAAGTAAAGGCCCTGGGCTTTGTAACCTATGATACCCGCCGGGTAGGGGCGATTTCCGCGCGGGTATCGGGGCGGATCGAAAAATTATATGTGCGCTATCGTTTTGAGCCGGTGCATGCGGGACAGAAGATCATGGATATGTATAGCCCCGAATTGCTGACAGCCCAGCAGAACCTCTTGTTCTTGCTAAAGAATGATGCGGCCAATGCAACGCTGATCGCGGCGGCTAGGGAGAGGCTACTTTTGTTGGGTATGAGCCCCGGACAACTGGCGGAAGTGGTGCGTACGGGCAAGGCGGCCTACACGGTGTCGATATGCAGTGGTTACAGCGGGCATGTCCATGAGGCGGGAGGGATGATGAATGTGCGGAGTGGTGTGGCCGGCGCTGGGACCACGGGCATGGGTGGGCCCGGAGGTATGCCGGATATATCGCTGATCACAGAGGAGCTGGCGTTGAAAGAAGGGATGTATGTCCAAAAAGGCCAGACGGTACTGAAGGTGTATGATCCCTCGCGGGTATGGGCATTGGTGAATATTTACGCGGGCCAGCAGGGGTTGGTCCGTAAAGGAGACAGTGTGACGCTACGGGCGGAGGTAGCTCCCGATCAGGTGATCTGGGGTAAGATAGACTTTATAGAGCCCTCTTTCAGAAGGGACCAAAAGACGCTGACGGCCAGGGTTTATTTTGACAATGCCCGGCTGAGGCTGCCAGTGGGTAGTCAGGTAGAGGCGACGATCCGGTCTGCTCCGGTGAGCGGGAACTGGCTGCCGAAGGAGGCGGTAGTCTCCCTTGGGTTAGACAAGGTAGCTTTTGTGAGGACCAGGGGTGGCTTTGTGGCGCACCGGGTGGAGACGGGCTATGTCTATGACGGGAAGATACAGGTATTGGGTGGCCTCGCGCCAGCGGATAGCGTGGCACGTGATGGACAGTACCTGATGGATAGTGAAAGTTTTATCATCGTAAAATGAAGGTGTATGAAAAGAAGAGTGGGTTTTCGGCTGATATTGGCACTGGCTGTTTCGCTTACGACGGCTTGCCGGGATTGGAATCCGGAGGCGGTGCATAAAGGAGACAGTATGACAGGGATGGGAATGGATTCAGAGGCAGGAATGCGAAAGACACCGCAGCAGGTGTCTATGCCCGGCATGGATATGAGTAAGGACAGTGTCAGGGAGAATGTAAAAGGTAAAGCTGGGGTGAGCGTCGCGGGTGGTGTTGGGGACATCTATCTGAGCGGCCAGCAGGTGCAGTTGGCCAATATCCGGACGGACACGCTACGGCCGGCGATGGTGGGCAGCAAGTTGGTGTTGACTGGTACTCTCGCCGTGAACCAGCAGCGGACAAGCTCGGTGAGCATAAGAGTGATGGGGCGCATCGACCGGTTGTATTTCAAAAATGCCGGGGATTATGTACGAAAGGGAGATCGCCTGTATGATATCTACAGTGAGGATCTGAACAATGCCAAGCAGGAGCTGATAGCGGCGGTGGAGCGCAAAGAGCTGCTGGATAGCTCAGTCGTGGACATGAGCAGGCTGATCGAAGGCGCGAAATACAAGCTGCAGCTCTGGGGGATGAGTGCGGGGCAGATCGATGAGGTGGTGAAGACTCGAAAAACGGGCCTGCTCACGACTTTTTACAGCAGCTCAGAAGGAGTGATCGCCTCCCTGGACCTTAAGGAGGGGGACTATGCGATGGAGGGGGCTACATTGATGCTCCTGGCAGACTTGTCCACGATATGGGTGGAGGCGCAGGTGTATTCCTCGCAGTTGCCTCAAATAGACCGAATTGGAACGGCCGAAGTGCAGATACCCGATCTGCCAGGCAAACGGGTAAAGGGCGAGGTTGAATTCGTGAATCCGGAGATCAATGCCGACACCCGGATCAACCTAATCAGGATCAGCATTCCGAACGAGGGTGGCCGGTTGAAACCGGGTATGCCGGCCTATGTATTTCTGATTAATCCTCTACACAGCATGCTCTCTATGCCCATTGACGCGGTGATCCGGGATGGTAAGGGCGCGACGGTGTGGGTCCAAACCGGGGAGCATACGTTTGCCAGCCGGATGGTGGAGGTGGGTATGGAGTCGGGGGACCGGATCGAGATCCGGTCGGGTTTGACGGCGGGAGATATCGTGGTGGTGAATGGGGCTTACCTGATCAATAGCGAATATATCTTCCGGCAGGGGGCCAACCCGATGGCGGGGATGAAGATGTAAAATATTGCTAACGAAAGATATCTTCAATGAAAATAGCGATTTTCAGTTGCCACAAATTCGAGCGGCCATTTTTCGAACGCGCCGCTTTGGGCAGGCACGAGTTGCATTTTCTCGAAGGAAAGTTGTTTGCGAGTGTGTTTCCATCGCCATAGAGCGACACTCCAGGAAACCAAAGGAAAGATAAAACTCTAAAACCCTTTTAAACATTGAATTTCGTACATAAAAAACCACTTGAAAAAGTGGTTTTGTGCCCAGAACAGGAATCGAACCTGCACTACCTTGCGATAACCAGATTTTGAGTCTAGCGCGTCTACCAGTTCCGCCATCTGGGCTTTGGAATGGGGTGCAATATTACGTCAGGAATTGTTATGGGCAAAATCTTTTGAGAGATCCTTCGACTCACTTCGTTCGCTCAGGATGACGTGCAAATTATGCCCGGGATGGCGTTATCCTGTCCAGGTACTTCTTCTTAAAATAGTACTCCTTCACTTGCAGCAACTCTTCTTCGGAAGTAACACCTTCCTGATAATTTGCCATAATTTTTTTAACAGGTTCATAAATATCTTGTTTAAACTGATCAATTGCACTGGTCACGGATTGCAACGCAGCGGCATCTCCATCGGCTTCCATAACCAGCTCATTCAACTCCATCATTTCCATGAGAAAAGCGGGCGATAGCTCGTATTTCTCCTCCTCCTGCAATAAACCTTTCAACTGTAACACATAACGTATGGTTTCTTCCGGGTTCTTCAATATCCTGAAGCCCTTGTTCACCTGGGAAGACAGTTCCAGGGCTTCCAGTTGCTCGGCTTCCGGGGCCTGTGCAAAACGATCGGGATGGTATTTTTTCTGCAGGGCGAAATATTTGTCGCTAAGTCCTGCCGAAGGCACCTGTAAAGCCACCGGGATACCAAATAACTCGAAATAATTCATAACGCTTATCTTGCCTGCAAATGTAAACCAATGCTTGTCATCGGACTTATTAGAGAGGGAAAAGTTCCTTCAGATAACCGGGTGGCGCTTACGCCGGGCCAGTGCAAATGGCTGGTGAAACATTTTCCCGGCCTGTCCATACTGGTACAATCTTCGCCCCACCGCTGTTTCAGCGATGAAGAATACCGGCAGGCAGGCATCGAAGTAACGGAAGACCTCTCATCCTGCGATGTGTTGTTCGGCATCAAGGAAGTGCCCGTGAATATGCTCATCAACGATAAAACCTACTTTTTTTTCTCCCATACCAAGAAAAAACAAGCCTATAATCAGCCGCTGATGCATGCCATGGTTGACCGGCACATAACGCTCATTGATTATGAATGCCTGGAACACAAAGACGGCCAGCGTATCATTGGCTTCGGCTTTTTTGCCGGCATCGTGGGAGCACACAACGGCATTATGGCCTACGGCAACCGTACCGGCGCTTACCAACTGGGCAGGGTAAGGGAAGTGCATGACTACCGCGAGCTCATCCACACCTATTTCGGCATGAAACTGCCCAATATCAAAATTGCGGTAACCGGAACAGGCCGCGTGGCACATGGTATTTTAGAGATCATGAACCTGCTCGATGTGCAGGAAGCTGAACCGGCCGAATACCTGCGCCAGGAATTCGACTACCCGGTATACGTGCACCTCAAAGGCACCGATCTGTACCGCCACCGGCAAAATGGCACTTATGACAGAACCGCATTCCATGCCCACCCCGATTCCTACGAGTGCGTATTTAATCAATACCTGGCGCATACCGATATTTTAATGAACGGTATTTACTGGGACCAGCACATACCGCGCCTTTTCTCCATGGAAGACTTGCAACGCCCCGGTTTCCGCTTGCAAACAATCGCCGATATCACCGACGATAAAAATGGGAGCGTACCCTGCAACCTGGGCGACGCTACCATTGAATCGCCCGTATATGGTGTAGACAAACGCACAGGCGCCAAAACAGCGCCTTACCTCCCGGGAAGTGTAGATGTGATGGCCGTTGGCAACCTCCCCAACGAATTACCCCGCGATGCCAGCAAATTTTTTGGTGAACAGTTGATCAAATATGTGCTCGATGATGTGAGAAAGGGTGGAAGTGCACTTATTGAAAAAGCTACCATCTTACAAAAAGGACAATTGACACCAGGCTTTATGTACCTGCGTGATTATGCCGCTCATTGATCAGAGATTAATGTAATAATCTTTCAGCAGCATGGCAAATGGCGCTGTATATTCATCATCTTCTTTAATGGTGATGGTGCTTGAGCCGGGAGCGCTCACCTGCGTTTTACCAAAGAGCAGCATGGACCTGAAAGGCTGGTGTGCAGGCGTTTGTTTAACGGTCACAGCATCATGCAGGGACAGCTCGTGATCGCCCGCTATGTAAATGAATTCTGCTGTTCTGGCATAAGGAAGCAATACCGCAAAGTGCCCGGTGGGTTTCAATAAGCGGCTGGCAGAGGCAGCCAATTCATCCAGCTTCAGTTCTTCACTGTGTAACGCAAGGTTTCTTTTATCGTCGCTGCTTTTCAGGTGTTGTTCAAAGAAAGGAGGATTGGAGAATACCAGGTTATACGATTGCGCCGGCATAAACCGTTGTATGGTTTGATGGAAAACATTCAGCCTTTTTTCCCAGGGGCTGGTACGAAAATTACTCAGCGCTTGCCGGATGGTAAGTTCGTCTATCTCCACCCCGTCAATAACGGCGTCACATTTCTGTGCCAGCATCAGGCTCAACACACCTGTTCCGAGGCCAATGTCCAGCGCGCTCTTGATTTCGCCAAGGGCGCCATTCTGTACTTTATCGGCCAGCCATGCACCGAATAAACACGCATCGGTGCATACTTTCATAGCACAGTGCTCCTGGTAAACCATAAATTCCTTGAAACCGAAATAAGTATTAGCCATTTATTTGTTCGCTGTGAGGCTTGCCACCAGGTACTCCTGGTTGAGGCGCGCGATATTGCTAAGCGAAATCTCTTTCGGACAAGTCGCTTCACAAGCGCCGGTGTTGGTACAAGCGCCGAATCCTTCTTTATCCATCTGTGCCACCATATCCAGTACACGGCTCCTGCGCTCCGGTTCTCCCTGTGGCAGAAGCGCCAGGTGCGATACTTTAGCGCTGAGGAACAACATGGCCGAACTGTTTTTACAAGCAGCCACACAAGCTCCGCAACCAATACACATGGCTGCTGCAAAAGAAGCATCGGCTTTGTCTTTGGCAATAGGAATGGCATTGCCATCTACGGCATTACCGGTATTCACACTGATATAACCACCGGCTTGTATGATGCGGTCGAAAGCGCTGCGGTCAACCATCAAATCTTTGATCACGGGGAAAGCGCCTGCACGCCAGGGCTCCACTACAATGGTATCGCCGTCTTTGAAAGCGCGCATGTGCAACTGACAGGTAGTATTGGCCTGCCAGGGACCGTGCGGCTTACCGTTGATATACATAGAACAGCTACCACAAATACCTTCGCGGCAGTCATGATCGAATGCAATAGGCTCTTCGCCGCCATGAACCAGTTGCTCGTTCAGCACGTCGAACATTTCCAAAAAACTCATTTCAGAAGAAATGTTTTCCACCCGGTACATCTTAAAACCGCCTTTCTCGCTGTTGTTCTTTTGTCTCCAAACCTTCAGGTTCAGATTCATACTATAATGTTCCATGCGTAAAAAATATTTGAAGGTTATTTATAGTTTCTTTGAGTCGGTTTGATCACTTCATAATGGAGTGGCTCTTTGTGGAGCTCCCAGTTATGATCGCCTTTGTATTCCCATGCCGCTACATACATGTAGTTGACATCATCGCGCAGCGCTTCTCCATCGGGTGTCTGGTACTCTTCACGGAAATGGCCGCCGCAGCTTTCATTCCGTAGCAAAGCATCTTTACACATCAGTTCGCCCAGCTCAATGAAATCTGCTACACGGTTGGCTTTGTCCAGCTCGGGGTTCATTTCATTAATATCACCGGGAACACGCAGGTCGCTCCAGAATTCTTTCTTCAGCGCCTGTATTTCGCTGATGGCTTCTGTTAATCCCTGGCTGTTGCGCGCCATACCGCATTTCTCCCACATGATCTTACCCAGGCGCTTGTGGAAGCTTTCAACAGACTGCTTTCCTTTGATATTCATCAACTGGTGAATACGATCCGATACTGTTTTCTCTGCTTCTACGAATGCAGGGTGATCGGTACCTACCGCTTTGCTGTAAATCTCATCGGCCAGGTAATTACCAATGGTATAAGGAATAACAAAATAGCCATCTGCCAGACCCTGCATCAGCGCTGATGCACCCAGGCGGTTAGCGCCGTGGTCGCTGAAATTGGCTTCTCCCAAAGCATACAAGCCGGGTACTGAAGTCTGCAGTTCATAGTCAACCCACAATCCACCCATGGTATAGTGTACCGCAGGGTAAATACGCATCGGCACTTCATAAGGGTTTTCACCGGTGATCTTTTCGTACATGTCGAAAAGGTTGCCGTATTTTTCTTTCACTACTTCTTTACCCAATGCAATGATGTGCTCCAGGCTGGCATGGTCATCGCCATGTTTGTTGGCTTCGGTGCGGCCATAGCGTTCAATGGCTGAAGCGAAATCGAGGTACACGGCTTGTTTGGAAGAACCTACACCATATCCTTCATCACATCTTTCTTTGGCAGCCCTCGATGCCACGTCGCGCGGAACCAGGTTACCAAAGGCAGGGTATTTTCTCTCCAGGTAATAATCTCTTTGATCTTCGGGGATATCGCTGGGTTTGCGGTTATCGCCTTTTTCTTTGGGCACCCAGATACGGCCATCGTTACGCAGTGATTCAGACATGAGGGTCAGTTTCGACTGGTGGTCGCCGCTCACCGGTATACAGGTAGGGTGTATTTGTGTGAAGCAGGGGTTGCCGAACAAAGCCCCCTGTTTATGTGCTTTCCATGCGGCAGTCACGTTGCTGCCCATGGCATTGGTAGATAAATAGAAAACGTTGCCATAACCACCGGAGCAAAGCAATACAGCGTGACCGAAATGCCTTTCCAGTTTACCGGTTACCAGGTCGCGGGCAATGATGCCGCGGGCTTTGCCGTCGATCTTCACGATCTCCAGCATTTCATGGCGACTGTACATTTTCACCGTACCCAATGCCACTTGTCTTTCGAGCGCCTGGTAAGCGCCAATCAGCAATTGCTGGCCAGTTTGTCCGGCTGCGTAGAAAGTACGCTGTACCTGTGTACCACCAAATGAACGGTTGCTCAGCAATCCGCCATATTCGCGTGCAAAGGGTACGCCCTGTGCCACACACTGGTCAATGATATTGACGCTCACTTCGGCGAGGCGGTGTACATTGGCTTCGCGGGAGCGGTAGTCGCCACCTTTGATCGTATCATAAAAAAGACGGAATACACTGTCTCCGTCGTTCTGGTAGTTCTTGGCTGCATTGATACCTCCCTGTGCAGCAATAGAGTGCGCACGGCGGGGAGAATCCTGGAAGCAGAATGCTTTTACTTTATAACCCATTTCACCGAGCGATGCGGCGGCAGATGCGCCGGCCAGCCCGGTACCAATAACAATGATTTCCAACTTGCGTTTGTTGGCAGGGTTCACCAATTTACAATGGCCTTTGTAATCGCTCCATTTTTCATCTAAAGTGCCGGCCGGAATTTTCGCATCAAACATACGAGAGAGTTTATTGGTTTAATCAGTTGCTGTCTATATGTGAAGGGCTCACAGGTCCTGGCCCGTCATCAGATCCAGTTGAAATAAAAACTAACAGGCATCATGGCAAAAGCCAGGGGCACGATGATGGAGAAACCATAACCGATGCCGGTGAGCATGTTGTTGTATCGTTTGTTGTGTACACCCAGGGTTCTGAAGGCGCTCTGGAAACCATGTGCCAGGTGATAGGCCAGGGACAAACAACCGAGTATATACAATACCACGATCAGCGGGTTGGTGAACACTAGCTTCATTTCGTTAAAAAGATTGTGGTATTCTTTGCCATTGTAGGTAACAGTGGTTAGTTCGTGGATCTGTGCAATGCCTCCCAGGCGGCTGGGTGTCCAGAAATGATAAATGTGCATGATCAGGAACAACAACACCAGGGTACCGAGGATGCCCATGCTGCGGCTGTACCATTTGCTGCCGTTATTGCCGTAATCTACCGCATAACCCACCGGGCGCTTGCTTTTGTTCTGGGCAGTAAGCATAAATCCCTGAATAATATGTAAAAAGAAGCCAAGAAAAAGCCCTACTTCCAATACCCTCGGAACCACGGTGGCGCCCATAAAATGGGCCGCTTTGTTAAACATTTCGCCATCGTCATTCGCCCAAATGGTGGCATTCAATCCAACGTGAACAATCAGGAAAAGGATGAGGAAAATACCGGTGAAACCCATGACCAGTTTCTTTCCGATGGAAGAGGTGAAGACTTGTTTCCAGGTCATACTGCTAGTTTGTGTTTGAAGTAATCGGTGCAAAAGTAAGTCAGAAACAGAAACCGTCCACATAAAAATAGTTCCACAAATAATATTAGCGGGTTACATTTGGAATATGTTTAAATTATTAAGCATCTTATGGAATAGTTTCCGCATGGCCATGCAGGAATTGCGGGTGAACAAGCTCCGTACCTTCCTTTCGCTGTTCGGGATCACCATTGGTATTTTCTGCATCATCGGCGTGCTGGCTACGGTAGACAGCCTGGAACGCAAGGTGCAGAACGACATCAAATCTTTTGGCAGTAATACCATTTATATAGACAAGTGGAATTATGGCGGCGGCGAAGGTGGCGCTTATCCCTGGTGGAAATACATCAAGCGCCCGCCTCCGAAGATCGAAGAGATGAAATTCATCAAGGTCAAAAGCCGGCTGGCGGCCAATGCCGCCATGTTCGTTTCGAATAATGTAACCGTATTGTACCAGGACGAACAATTAAACAGCGTAAACATCTACGGTGTAACCGAGGAATTCACCAATATCCAAACCATCGATATCGCCTATGGCCGTTACCTGAACGATGCGGAGTTCCTGCGCGGCACACCTACTACTGTTGTAGGGTACCAGGTGGCTGAAGAGCTCTTTCATAACCCTGAAAAAGCAGTAGGGGCCGAAATTTCTTATAACGGCAAGAGGGTTACCGTGGTAGGGGTGATCAAAAAACAGGGTCAGAGCTTTGTGGGCGGGTTCGACTATGACAAGGCATTTATTGTTTCATACCGCTATTTTACCAGCGTGTATAATCCCAATAACAGCAACCCGTTCATCATGGTGCAGGGGAAAGACAATGTGGTTTCTTCGGCCCTGGCAGATGAACTGGTAGGAGTGATGCGGCAGATACGAAAGTTGAGCCCAGCCGATGAGGATAATTTCTCTTGTAACGATGTGGCCACATTCAGCGAACAGGTAAAAGGATTCTTCGGCCAGGTTAGCGCCGGCGGATGGGCCATTGCGGGTCTTAGCCTGATCGTAGGAGCATTTGGTGTGGCCAATATTATGTTTGTAACCGTTCGGGAAAGGACCAGCCAGATTGGACTGAAAAAAGCCATCGGTGCCAAACGCAGTACCATACTCACTGAATTCCTGTTAGAGAGCGCCTTTTTGTGCATCATCGGCGGATTGATTGGGTTGGGGCTGGTGTGGGTGTTGTCGCTGGTGTTGAGCAGTATTCTTCCTTTTCCTATTTATATCGCACCCAATATTATTGCGCTTGCCCTGAGCATTTGTATCATTTTGGGTATTATTTCCGGCATCATCCCGGCGTCTATTGCAGCGCGCATGGATGCGGTGGTGGCCATCCGGACTAAGTAAGCGGGAAATCAGCAGCTAATTTATCCAGCAAATTTGCCAATAATTGATTGGGCAAATTGCATTGATCGGCTTTATGAAGGATATCATCGCCGGTCTGCACAAAATCGCCTGGCACAAGTTCATCCCTTCCATGATCGATCATGTGCCGCAGGTTGCGGGGCATGGCTTCCAGGTGAAATTGCAATCCGATCACTTTGTTTTGATAAATGAATGCCTGGTTGACACAAGCGCTTGTTTGCATCAGGTGCAGCGCCTGGTGAGGCAGGTTGAATGTATCGCCATGCCAATGAAAGACCGTAAATGAATGCGGGAAGTCTTTGAACAACGCATGGGTTTGCGCGGCTGCTGTTAATGAAACAGGGAACCACCCAATCTCTTTTTGTTTGTTCGGATAAACTTTGGCGCCCAGGGCCGCTGCAATCAATTGTGCGCCCAGGCAAATGCCGATCACCGTTTTGCCTGCTTCAATAGCAGTCAGTATCCATTCTTTTTCTTTTTTTAGCCAGGAGAATGTAGCTTCTTCATAAACACCCATCGGACCACCCATAATGATAAGCCAGTCGAACGCATCCAATGAAGGGAAATGAAAATCTTCAAACAAATGTGTGGAGCTAAGTGTATGATGATGGCTGTTTGCCCAAGTTTCAATATAACCGGGTCCTTCAAAAGGCACATGCTGTAAGTAATGTATGCGCAGCTGGTTCATATAACCTGCAAGTTAATGCGATCCCTGTTTTATGCACAGGATGAACAGGCATTTATTACTTTTGCGTTTTAACTTTTAACTTTTCATGCGCCCGGTTACCATACTCGCCATAGAATCTTCCTGCGATGAAACATCTGCCGCAATATGTGTGGATGGAAAGATATTGTCCAATCATATTGCCAATCAAACCGTACACGAAAAATACGGTGGGGTAGTGCCGGAACTGGCCAGCCGCGCGCACATGCAGAATATCGTACCCGTTGTGCATTCGGCCTTGCAAACTGCTTTTCCTGGTGCGCCTGACTTAACCAGTATAGATGCTGTTGCTTTTACCCAGGCGCCTGGCCTGATTGGCAGCCTGCTGGTTGGTACCCAATTTGCCAAGTCGCTGGCTTTATCGCTGAATAAACCATTGATTGGTGTGCACCACATGCAGGCACATGTACTGGCCAACCTGATAGATGAGAACCGGCCGTCTTTTCCTTTTTTGTGTCTTACGGTGAGCGGCGGACATACACAGATCGTATTGGCGAAAAGTCCGCTGGAACTGGAAGTGATTGGTGAGACGATCGATGATGCAGCAGGAGAAGCGTTCGATAAAACAGCCAAACTGTTGGGACTTCCATATCCTGGCGGCCCATTGATAGATAAATATGCCAAGCTGGGAGACCCGCTGCGTTTCAAATTTGCCGAGCCGCAGATACCGGAACTGGATTTTAGTTTCAGCGGACTCAAAACATCGGTATTATACTTTCTGCAAAAGCAGGAGCCGGGCTTCATAGAACAAAACCTGCATGATCTCTGCGCTTCTGTGCAACATACCATCATCCATATTTTATTGAAGAAGGTAAAAAAAGCGGTGCAGGAAACCGGCGTAAAGCAAGTATGCATTGCGGGTGGTGTAAGCGCCAACAGCGGCCTGCGGACTGCTTTGCAGGAGCTGGGCGTTAAATACAAATGGCAAACCTTCATTCCTAAATTCGAATACTGCACCGATAATGCAGCGATGATTGCCATCACTGCGTATTACAAGTACCAGGCATCTCAATTCACTGGTTTGGAAGCGAGCCCCTCAGCAAGAGCAGAGTGGTAATGCCCTGACCGTCATCCTGAGCGAGCGAATTAATTAATCTTATGAAACTCCAGGTCCTGGAAATCAAAACTGAAATCCGTTAATGGCGATATGGGGCGCATGGTAATAGTAGCGCCTTTTCCGTTGATATCGAGACCGAAGTTTACAAAAGCATCCGCATCCATACTCCTATCGCGCCACTTCACTACAAAACTGTTGCCTTTATAAGGGAAGAGCTCTCCGGTTAATTTAGGAGAGCATTTGGAATCGAACCAGTATTTGCCATTCTTAACAGATATCATCACATCACCAAACCATACATCGCGGTAAGTGCCGGCATACTGATTGAAATCCATCTTTCCATTACTCCCTTTTTGTGCAGCTTCAATCTCATGCCAGATGGAATCGGTGAGGTGATTGGCCGAAGCAAGCATCTGGTTCCGCGAAGCAGCGTATTCTTTCACGCGGTCGGTTCCGCTGATATTGAAATAAGCATCTTTGATCTGGTTGGTAATAGATGAGAAAGCGCCACCTTCCTGTTGGTTGGTCAATACAATAATGCCGAGATTCAGTTCGGGGATCATGGTAATTTGTGTAACCATGCCTTCGAGTCCGCCGGTGTGACTCAGCTGTTTGTATCCTTTTACATCGCTGATGAAGAATCCCAATCCATAAGCGGCAAAATGCGTGTTATAGGGGCCGGGATTGCGAACCGGGATGATGGTTTGCGGCGTCCACATTTCTTCATGCACCATATCTGAAAACAATTGTTGGTCGCCATATTTGCCATGTGAGAGTTGCGTTAATACCCATTTATTCAGGTCTGCAACGCTGGAATTGATGCCGCCCGCGGCATGGCTTTCTCTAATGGTGTTGCGCGCGATCACCTGCACTTTGCCGTCTACCGGTGCATGGCCATCGATCACATTCGATTTGTCTTGGAGCCTTTCAAACGAAGTAGCCGTATGTGTCATACCCAGGGGCGTTAATATGCGTTCGGTTACAAAATCGTCCCAGCTTTTGCCACTCACCCGGTGCACCACTTCACCTGCAACGATGTACAGGTTGTTATCGTAATCGTATTTGGTACGGAAGCTGGAAACGGGTTTGAGAAAACGGAGATTGTATAAAATATCTTTCAGGGTAAAATCACTGGAATCGGGAAAGAACATCAGGTCGCCGGCGCCGAGTCCCATTCCGCTCCGGTGCGTGAGCAGGTCGCGTATGGTGAATTCTTCGGTTACGAAGGGACTATACAATTTGAATTCGGGAATATAATCGCGCACTTTATCATCCCATTTCAATTTTTTCTCGTCAATCAATATGCCCAATGCAGCGGCAGTGAATGCTTTGCTGTTGGAAGCAATGCCGAACAGGGTGTTCTCATCTACTTTTTGCATGGTGTTCAGCGAACGAACGCCATAACCTTTGCAATGGATCACTTTGCCGTCTTTGATCACCGATACGGCAATGCCCGGCACGTTGAAGGCTTTCATGGAACGTTGCACTAGGCTATCAATAGCCGTACTTGATAATGGCTGTGATTGCACAAGTGTAGCCAGCCCCAGGCAGAAGGTAGTAAAAAGCGTTTTTGTCATAGAGCAGTCTTTGGTCATTTTGCAGAGAATAAAGTCCAGGGATAAGCGCGCATGTTTTTCAGGTATTTCGATTGCCATGCGTATTCGGGGTGCGCTTTGTAAAAGGTTTCGCCGATGAAGTCCTGTCCGCATGGATGTCCCATGTGCGCCCAGAGTTGCATCTTGCCTGCCAAGGCGGCGGTGGTCACTTTTCCTTGTACAGCGCCCATGGGATAGTAAGGAGCAAGGTCCCATTCGCTGCAACCTTTGGCATCTTCATCGATATGTCCGCATACCACGCACTTGTTACTAGCCTGTTTTCCCTGTGTGGCATCGAAGTGGTCGGCTTCCAGTGTTTGGGCGGTACCGATGTCGAGCTTGCCTTTGAGGTCGAGCACCAATTGTTCCATGCGTAATTTGCGGCCATTGGGTGAAGTGGTTGGGTCGTTCACGTTGAATGTGGTTTCGTCTTTGATCAACTGCTCATCGCTGGGAAAATT